>JBCDBC010001126.1:0-2350 GCA_039184535.1 Bacteroidota bacterium
CTTCCAAGCAGTTCTATAGTAGCCACATTCAAGTCTTTTGCTAGCCGGACCAACTCATCCTTAGAGATAGGATAGGGGACCCAGGGATTTGAAGAAGTGGTATCATATTCTACCATGAGAAGCTGGGCAGATTCTCCCATATGTTTGATAAGTCCTGCCAGGAAGACTTCCTTTTCCTTTACATAGTGTAAGGCATTGGCCATGAGAACGCCCTGAAGTTTCTCTGGAAGAATAGTTGTGAGAAAATCTCCTTTCCGGGTACTTATCTGTACGCCTGAATGCGAAGCAGGAATATTAGCTAACTCACGACTTCGTTTGTCAATAGCGATGATCTCACTTCCTTTAGGAAGATGCTCAGCTAAGGCAAGGGTAAAAGTTCCAGAGCCGCTACCCAGATCGGCCCAGACTTGAGGGGTAGTCGTAGAAGGAGAGAATTGAATGAGAGACTCGGCCTCATGCGCTTTCATAGATACTGAAGGAATTGATGTTGTCTTCTAAACATACAAACTCTCTGAGCTTTCTTAAAGAATATGCGGACTTAAGAAAAGCCATGTGTACATACTGTAACCTTTCATTTTTAGGGAAGTTTCCCCGGTAAATACAAACTTTCACTCACCTCCCTATGATGAGATTCTATATTGTTCCTATCTATTTGGCCTGCTTTTTCTGGGCCTTATTTTTTGGTGGTACTCAACTTCAAGGGCAGAATACATCTGAAACCTTTGAGTTTAGCTTTGAAGACAAGGTATACAGTGGACTGATTGATTACCCAGAAGGAGAGCCTAAGTCTCTCATTATACTCATTCCCGGTAGTGGGCGTACGAATATGGTGGAAGGCCACTGGTATTATGAAGACCTCCAATCTATGTTCGTAGAGCAGGGGTTGGCAGTCATGGTATATGATAAAGCAGGCTGCGGTAAAAGCGAAGGAACTTTTGACTATAATCAGTCTGTTCAGAACAGTAGCCTGGAAGTACTAGCCGCCATTGAGGAACTAAGAGCGCAAAAGATTCCCGCTTCTGATAAGATCGGTTTGTGGAGCCATAGTCGGGGAGGATGGATAGCCCCACTTGTTATTCAGAAAGACCCTTCCATTGCTTATTGGATTTCTGCTAGTGGGCCTGATCACCTGGAAACCATCGGTTACTTCTTTGAAGCCAACTGGCGTGTGGAGGGTAGGAGTGAGGAGGAGATTGAATTACTCTATTCTGAATGGCTGGCAGGCTTCACCATCCAACGTAAGGGGGGTGCTTATGAAGAATACCTAGCAGCTTCTCCCAACGTAAAAAAGGATTCTATGATGCTGGCTTTGAGAGGCGGGAAGTTTAATACCGAAGAAAAATTCTATTCTTTTCAGAAAGTACTTGAGGGAGAATCCTTTGATGAGGAAACAGGGCTCACCATCATCGTTCCGGGCTTTGCTGAGGTATTGAGTGAAATTAAGTGTCCTGTCCTGGCATTCTTTGGAGAGAAGGATTCACAGGTACACTGGCAAAGAAGCCTGGCCCTATATCAACAAACCGTAGGTTCAAATGACCTCTTAACGTATATGACCCTTTCTGATGGGAACCATTTTCTCCTATCCTGTGAGACAGGTGGGTACCTGGAAAAAATCAGTGATCTAAGAGAAAGAGGCTTAGGCCAGCCTTGTGAAGGCTATTACTCCGAGATGCAAAGATGGTTAAGTAGTCTTGGCTATTCTCACTAAGCTTAAACAAGCACTATTCTATTTCTTCATAGGCTGCCACTTCAGGTAGGTGGCAGAACGCCATAACCATTCCAGGGGCCCATAACGGTAGGTTTCTAACCACTTTTGGCTGACGAAGGCCTGTATGGCAAAAACGCCCAATGCAAGTAAACTGGCCAAGGCAGGTTTAATAGTACCCATCATGCCTAGTCCCCAACCAAAGAAGATGAAGGTGCCTACGACAGACTGCGTAAAATAGTTGGTTAGCCCAGCTCTTCCATAAGGTACCATCCAGTCGAAGAATTTACGAGGCCCTTTTTTCATATACAGTAATAAGAAGACGCCAACCACCCATATAGTCATAAGGCCTGTATTTACTACATCGAACATCGCCATTAATAGAGGCTGGACAATGGTATCTCCTTGAGGAGGCCCGTTTCTCATGGCAAGTCCCACACTTACGACTATCAGTATGGCAGCTCCTAAACTAACCCAGGTCCACATGAGGATGTCTTTCTTGTGCTGCTCGAAATGCACAAAGAAACGTTTCCTCCCCAGAAATAAGCCTATTAGGAATAAGCCCAGGGTGAGATATCCTCTACTGCCATTGATGAATTGAAAATTCATTTTCGATTGAAAGCCGTAGGTAGCATTCTCCTTGAA
>JBCDBC010001127.1:0-2349 GCA_039184535.1 Bacteroidota bacterium
AGAACTTGAACCTGAAGTGGATAAACCCAAAAACGGCTAGGGCGAGAATGATCCCCCAGGAGTAGGCGATTACTTTTAGGGTGTAGCTCAGGTTGTAAGAATACATCTCTGTATGAGCCAGACCTACCCTGTCCAGATAATATAGCAGTCCTACATCATAGAAATCATCTAGATTCCCATTTACATACATGACGGTGATGAAGCCCAGGAAGCAGATCACTAATCCTCCTATAATGGCCAAAAGCTCATCTATACGGGCTCTTTTTAGAAAGAAATAAGATAAGATTACCCCCATGAGTAGAAAGGCATGTCGGTAGGCAGCCATGATAGCTATCATCATCCATATCCCTGCTGAGAAAAGAAGCTGGTAATTTCTAGAAGCTCGGGTATCCATCTGCATGATGGCATGGAACGCCAGAAGCACTGGCAGCAGTACTAGCAAGGAAGGTCCTAACTCTTGCGCATACCAGGGATTACAGGAGAGAAAGACGAATAAGATAGAAGGAATTCCAGGATATTTACGAAATGGCTTATAGGTAACCAGCATTCCATTGAAATAGATAGCGGAGATATACAGGTAAAAGCAGGTGAAAATTCTGATACTGATAAGTGCATTAGAACCAAAAATCTTGAAAAAGAACATATATAACCACACCAGAACGGGGGGGCCTGCATACCACGCATCTGCATATAAATTTCCCCCTTCTGCTAATCTTTGGGCACAGAGAAGGACCAGAGATTCTTCTGGTAGGAAGAAGGCACTATGGAAGGTAGGCAACCTTAAGAGTAGGATCAGCAGAAATACTGCTAAGTGTTGGGGAAGGGGAATATTGGAAAGTGCTCTTAACAATGATTATGGGATTGCCAAAACAGATGATTCTTATCTAGCAAAAATACTTTCTGTGTGAATTGCATACAAATGATTCCCTAACTTGCGGCCTGTTATAAATGAAATCATATGTCTATTTCTTCCAGAATTACAGAACTCATTAAGCAGAAGCAGTCATTCTTATGTGTAGGCCTGGACCCAGACTTGGCGCGTTTTCCTTCACATCTGAGTGGGCCTGAGTCTATCATTACCTTTAACAAGGAAATCATCAAAGCTACCTCAGAGCAGGCAGTCGCTTATAAACTGAACCTGGCCTTTTATGAGTGTTTTGGAAAAATGGGCTGGGAGATCATGGAAGAGACCCTTTCACTTATTCCTAATCACTGCCTCACCATAGCTGATGCTAAGAGGGGAGACATAGGGAATACCTCCCGCAAATATGCAGAAGCCTTCTTTAGTAATTATGACTTTGACTCTCTGACCATAGCTCCCTACATGGGAAAGGATTCAGTAGAGCCATTCCTAGCATATCCTGACCGACTGGTCTTCCTTCTGGGGCTTACTTCAAATGCCGGCGCTAAAAACTTCCAATACCTGGAGTCTGATGGGACTTCTCTTTATCAGCAGGTTATCAGTCAAGCCTACGAGTGGGGGAAGGCATCAAAAAGTGAGTTGGGCTTTGTAGTAGGGGCTACACACCCTGACCAAATAGGGGATATAAGGAAGCTTGTACCGGATAGTTGGTTACTAGTACCAGGAATAGGTGCACAGGGAGGAGACTTCCACGCTGTGTGTAAAGCGGCCATCAATGACCAAATAGGAATTTTAATCAACTCCAGTAGGGGGATTATCTATGCCGGTAAGGGAATGGATTATGCCACTCAGGCCCAAAAAGCTGCCTTAACCTTAACGGCCCAAATGAAGTCATATATTTCTGCGTAATTGAAACTGTCATAAAAAATTGAAGGGGCATTCAAGATCGGCACACTTATTGCAACTTGGAGTACGGACGCAGTTCTGTTTAGCGGATTATTCGCTAAGTGATTAATTTCAGACTTACTAAACTATTCCCTGATCCAAGTATAATCAGTTGATATGAATCTGCTGAGATGGAATGCTTATATGCTGATTAAACAGGCTGCCCCTAAAGCGCAAACAACGATAGATGATTTGGAAAACGTACTTCCCATCTTTGCTCAAGGAATCTGCTCTTGCCCTCCACACAGAAAAAAGTGATAGAATGATGATGAAATCTGACGACATTATTACGTGGCCAATGCGCACGGAATGGGTTTAGGCTCAGCCAATTGGACCAAACGTTCGCGTAATTATTTCCCTTCTTGCTAATGTGTAGTGTTAAGTCTGAGAGAACAACGAAATATCTAAGAAATACTCAGACGAGAGTAACAGACCTTACCAGATTCATTGTTATGGCTACCCTTGAAACAACACGCGTCGCCATAAAAATGGATAATTAGGCCAAAAAAAGTTAAGTGATTGAGTGAAAGTTATGAGAAAAG
>JBCDBC010001128.1:0-2329 GCA_039184535.1 Bacteroidota bacterium
ACTCTTCCATTTGTTTTTTGACTACAGGAAGCATTTGCTCATCATTCATCAGTTCATTGATCCGGTGGGCATTACGCTCGGACTCTGATAAGATGAACATGGGTACGAAGGGATTCTCATCTATGAAGTCCATGTAGAAAGGAACAAACTTCCGGATTTTAAGATACAAGGGCTCATCAGTATTCATGACTTCTCCCATCAGCTTGGAGAATTTCATCATGGTTTTACCAATGACGATATCAAACAGCTTTTCCTTACTTCTGAAATAGTAGTGGAGGCTAGCAATATTGATTCCTGCAGCCTCAGCTATGTCTCTGGTCTTTGTAGCCTCATATCCTTTTTCAGTGAAGACTTTAGCTGCCACAGCCAGGATTCTCTCCTCTGTACTTAGTTCTGCTAGCTGTTTTGATTCTATCTTCATGGGGATAAACATAAAGCTATTTTTGATTTAATCAAATGATTGAATCAAAAACTTACAGACTTAATTACGCGATAAAAGGATAAACGGTTACATAAATCCCAACTCCAGCTGGGCTTCTTCAGACATCATTTCCTTGGACCAGGGAGGATCAAAGGTGAGTTCTACTTCTACCTCTTCTATGCCTTCTACGTCCATGGATTTCTCCTTTACCTCTTCTGGGATGATCTCAGCTGCCGGGCAGGCAGGGGCGGTAAGTGTCATAAGAATATGGGCTTTATTCCCTTCCAGAACAGTTACTTCATAAATCAATCCCAGTTCATAAATATTCACCGGAATTTCAGGATCAAAGATGGTTTTGAGTTGTTCTACGATGGCTTCCTTGGTTTCAAAAGCGTCCATACCCTTTATTTATTTTGTTTTGCCTTAGCTTGGTAGGCCAAGGCATAGATTTTCATTTGTTTGATCATGGCGTTTAAGCCATTAGATCTATTTGGGGAAAGATGTTCTCTAATGCCTATTCTGTCTACAAAACCCATGTCTGTATTCAGAATCTCTTCCGGAGAATGGTCAGATAATACGCGTATCAATAATGCGATAAGTCCCTTGGTGATGACCGCATCACTATCTGCTTTATACTGAATCTCTCCCCCTTCATCATCCGCTAGTAGCCATACCTGTGACTGACATCCATGAACTATATTTTCCTCGGTCTTCTTGTCTTCTGGTATACCTGGAAGACTTTGCCCCATTTCTATGATGTACTGGTACTTATCCATCCAGTCATCAAACAGGCTAAACTCATCAATGATCTCTTCTTCTATGGCACTTATAGATTTACTCATTACTCAAACATCTTTCTTCCTTTTTGAATGGCTTCAACCAATCTGTCTATTTCTGCTTTTGTATTGTAAAAAGCAAAAGAAGCACGCATGGTTCCTGGAATTTTAAACCTATCCATGATGGGTTGGGTACAGTGATGACCCGTTCTGATGGCTATTCCTAGTCTATCCAGTATGGTTCCCAGATCATAGGGGTGTATCTCTCCCACCAGGAAGGAAATCACGCTGGCTTTATTCTCTGCTGTTCCTACTATTCTTAAGCCATCAATGGCAGAAAGAGCCTCAGTTCCGTACTCCAGTAACTCGTGCTCATGTCTGCTGATGTTGTCATAACCTATCTTCCAGATATATTTGATGGCTTCTTCCAGACCTATTCCACCTGAAATGTGGGGAGTCCCCGCCTCAAATTTATGCGGAAGATCATTAAAGGTAGTCTTGTCCATTCTCACCACCTTAATCATATCTCCTCCACCCATATAAGGAGGCATGACCTCCAGCCACTTCTCTTTTCCGTAGAGTATGCCTGTACCTGTAGGCCCAAACATTTTATGGCCTGAGAATACGTAAAAGTCGCAATCTAATGCCTGTACATCTACCTGCATATGTGGCACAGCCTGAGCACCATCCAATAATACCGGAATATCATGAGAATGTGCCAACTGGATGATCTCCTCCACGGGATTTATAGATCCCAGAGAGTTAGACACATGAAGAGTAGCTATGATGCGGGTCTTGTCTGTGATGAGTCCTTTCAGATCCTCTATAGACATTTCTCCCTTTTCATTGATAGGGATGATCTTTAGGCTAGCTCCTCTTTCTTCTGCTATCAGTTGCCAGGGAACAATATTAGAGTGGTGTTCCAGGTGAGAAATAATGATTTCATCTCCTTCCTGAATAAACTTTCTCCCGAAGCTACTAGCCACCAGATTTATACCTTCAGTAGTTCCCCGAGTATATATCACCTCATGCTCATGTGCGGCATTGATGAACTTCTGGATGGTTTTTCTGGCACCCTCATATTCATCTGTTGCCGTTTGGCTGAGGTAGTGAACGCCCCTGTGGACGTTGC
>JBCDBC010001129.1:0-2326 GCA_039184535.1 Bacteroidota bacterium
ATCCCTGATAAAAATACTTGCCAAAGAATTTTACTATCAATTGATTGATATATGCTCAATAAGTCAGGCGTGGTCCCAAATGCTAGCATTAGTGGAAAAACCAGGCAGCAGGTAATGGTAAAGATAAACCACCCATTCTCCCAACTCCAGTTATTCATATGCTTCATTGGGTAAACAAAGGCGCCTTGTATGCCTCCTCCCAACGTAGCCAGCAGTAATCCTATTAGTAATTTCATCTCAATTTTTCTTTTTTCTCAACTACTAAAAAACGCTGTAGAAGGTATAGAAAGGCCCCTCGGATAAGGTCCTACAGTTACCCTGAACCCTACTAAGGTTTCCCCACAATATGCGGTTATGTCCCCTTGGGTTCGAGTGGCATGAATGTCTTTAAGAACATCCATATCTGAGATGAAAGAATGACTAGTGTGATGGTTCATGATGTGGTTCTAATGATGGATGGTGGTTTATTTCTGTGATCCCTATGAGTTAGGCTATGTAAACCTATCAACTTAGATTGTAGTATTACATGCTTGATAATTTAGAGGTCCAATTGATCATATTGAGTAGTAGCTTATCAGCTACCGGATCCTTCCCAAGATTATTTACTATCCGTAAAGCTGAGAGAATGTATTGGCCTTCTCCATGAGCTACTGTTCCCAAATCCACACCGTACCAGGCGGGCTCTGGCCCTCTGTAATTCCTGGTTACAGGATTTTTGAAGTACCAGTCATGGCTGACGGATGCTACGATTAAGTCCTTCTCGTCCACACCTTGAATAGACTGGGAACTCCAGATATTCTCATACTCATTTTCCATCATGCAGTTAGCAGGCAAGCCATTAAATACCGGATGCTCAGCCACCAGATGTGAAACGGTAATCCATAATCCTCTTGCAGGTCTTAAGGTAATCTCAAAAGGTAATACATGCTTATCTGGCACTTTCCCACCTCTATTAATCAGGTTTTGGTCTCGTGGCCTTACAACCCCTAGATGTACCACAGTTCCTCCATCCTCAGCAAACTGAGCTAACTGACGGAAACGTTCCTCATCCTCTGGCCCATTAATGGTAGACTGGGTAACAAATACAGGAAGGTCTTTTGAGGTACTTACATCAAACATCTCATAAGCCATTCCCTTATTCTTTAAGAAATCCGTAAGAGATTTATTCGCATCAAAGAGGGCTATTTTTGCAGATGAAGGCTCCAGTTGTTTATCTACATATACTTCAAAGCTGAATTCATTGGTTGAAACCTCTTTACCTAACTCATCAGATAGTGTAACTGTGGCAGTATAAATACCGGACAGTTTTTGGGTATTTAGTTGCTCATTTAGGATCTCACTTATCCCTGTTCCAAGGTTCACATTCTTTTCTATGGTCTTTATGGGCTTCCCTTTCTCTGACTGAATAGTAAGTACAAGTTTTCCAGAAACAGCTTCTTCATCATTAATCCCTTTCAGGATGATCTCTGCCCCTTGATGGGCATATATATTTCTGGGCCGTACCTGAAGGGCTAAATACCTGGGCTGATTTGCCTCCTGGGTTCCATAATATGATTCCTTGGGATTTCTAAATAAGTCAAGCAAACCGGCTCCTGTCACCCAATCCCCTCCAGTGAAAGCATGCACCACATAGCCTTTCACCTTCTCATTAGAGCGAATGGCTTCAAGCATGCGTTTATTTCCCTGAGAATGGATTCGCTGCTGCTGCTTACAAAATTCCTGTAAATCCGGATAGATAGCATCAAAGCCTGTTTCCGCTAATACATCCGTAAACCAGGTAGCCAGATTTTGATGATAGCGATAAGCTGGTGTAAGGGGGTTACCCACTTTTCTAAAGCGCTCATTATTATCTACCAAGTCCGGTAAACTTCCATATCCTATTTCTGAAACAATGGATAATGCTCCCTGAACAGTCTCACTGTGGGTAAATCTGCCCCGCGGTAGTCCCATTTTCTTTAACTCCTCATCTGTCCGAGAGATAGTCTGAAATTTATCATACAGGACGTTATCCAATGGTGCACCCGGATAAGCATGTACATCATTGAACTTTATCCCTTCATAACTTCCTGGCAGGTACATATTAGACCCTCCGAAAAAGCCTCCTGACTCATCAAGAATCAATCGGGTTGGATCCAGGTTTCTAATGACCAGGGCCATATCATGCTTTAGTCTGGCTACTTCCTGCCTGTGTACCTCGTTAAAGATTTCCCACTCAATTACACAGGGATGATTTCGGTCTCTCAGAACGGTAGATCTGACCTCGTTTTCAATCCTTTTATTTAGGTAGGGCGTAGCAGTAGGGTGCTGATCCATACATTCTAGTGCC
>JBCDBC010001130.1:0-2321 GCA_039184535.1 Bacteroidota bacterium
ATTAGCTTGGGGTTTAAACCCCAAGCTAGTAAGTGTTTATCAGGAAGTTTCATTCAATGAGAATTGTAATACGGACAGAAGTCCTATTCTAATTCCTCAAAAGAAAAGGTTAAGCCTGCATTAGCTATTAATCTGTCCACTAATGGCGTACCCATGGCAGTAGCAGGAGTTAGTATCCCAGCCATTTCAGGGAGATCATCTATTGCTAAACAAACAGCGCTTTCAGCAAGCATCTTAGAGGTAGAACCATAACCAGGGTCCATATCACCCGTGACTATTCCCTTAGCCACCTTCCCATCTGAGAAACTGAGATAAAGGTGACAATTATAGTAACCTGCCTCCCTGGCAGCCTTATCAGGTCCTTCTCCAGGCTTAGGCATTCTTTCATCCATAACAGCCTTTTCCGGAGTTCCTGGGCGGGCAGCCAAAGCGGCAGTTTGAAAGGCTATTTTTTGCGCTTTCTTCTTTCCTTCTTCTCCATCACCACCTTTGATGGCCTCATCATAACTGAAATTTTCTCCATAGGGAAAACCTTCCAATGCATGGCTACGGCGCACAATTCTGGAATTGATGGCTTCCATCATAAAGGGAGCAATCCAGGTTTTGGCCGTCTCATCATACACTACCGACTGTATCCCTGGCGTATCAGGTCCACTTTGTTCTACGGTAGGATTTAACCCGTAAGGATGCATTAATACTTTGAGAATATCCCTGTTTTGCATGGCCATCTCAATATTGTTAGAAAGGGAAGCGTAGGTACCTCCGCTTAATTCTCCTGCAAAGTCATGAACCCGCATACTGACTTTCGTAGCGTATTCTCCAAAGGTCTTTTTCGCTTGCTCCTGAGAATATAGCACACCCAAGTCTGAGGGGATAGAGTCAAACCCACAGCTATGCACAATTTTCACACCATTAGCCTTGGCAGTATCGTGGTGCTCATCTATCATTTCTCGGATGAAAGGGGGCTCACCGGCTAAGTCGCAATAATGCGTTTGATTTTTCACACAGGCTGCTACCAGTGGTGCCCCGTATTTAGCGTAAGGCCCTACCGTGGTACAAATGACCTTAGCCTGCTTGGTCATGGTATCCAGGCTAGCCTCATCATGACTATCAGCAATGACCAGGGGAACTGTCTCGTCTGCAATGGCTGATCTTACCTCCTCCAATTTACTTTTATTCCTTCCCCCCATAGCCCATTTAAGGTCCTTGTTCGCCCCATATTTGTTATACAGATATTCCGCAACTAATCTTCCTGTAAATCCTGATGCGCCCCAAATGATGATGTCGTAAGTCCTTAATTGATTCATAGTGTCCTGATGTTATCGAGTAGTAAGTAACATTCTTAAATATGTTCAAAACTAAGCATAGCTTTCCAAATGGTCCGTGATGATCCGCCAAACATGTGGATCCAGCCCCATAGAAAGGTGAGTTGAATTCACCTCATAATGCTTGACTTGCTTTGAGGTCTTGTCTATGCAAGCGGCCCAATTCACGATGCTATCCTTTTTCGTGAAGATAATACTCATGGGAACCTGTATAGGGTCCGTTTCATTGAGTTCTTCCGTCAGATCATGAATTCGCTGTATTTCCTGTTTATCCCAGAAATATTCTCCTATGGTATAGGTGGGGCCTCCTACAGCGGGCGTCCCAAAGGTGATCACACTCCCTATTTTCTCAGGGATAATCCTAGCTACTTCTCGGGCAACAGTGCCACCTAAGCTCCATCCTATGAGGGTAATTTTTCCTTCTTCCTGCTCAAGTCTTTGGACTATTTTATTTCTGTAAACCTCCACTTGCCCCTGATTTATGCCTAAGCCCCAATCTTCCGGTGCATATCCTAATCCCGCCAAATACTGTTTTAGAGGAAATAGGGCTAAGGTATTTGTTTTCCATCCAGGCAAGAGCATGATGCGCTGTCCATTCCCTCTCTTTGCCCGTACTAATTTCATAGACTGAGAGAGTAACCTTGCCGGCTGAAAAAAGGAATGTGATTCATACAGGAAGCTAGCTCTTTTAATAGCCACCGGCTCTGGACTATCACTTATATCATATTCTTGAATAGCCATGATGTTAGTATGGTTATGAAAGTGCAACCTAATACCTACCTTTTACAAAGAGGAATTGTTTCACACATAGTCTAAGTCTAATCTGACTTAAGCTTCTCCATGTTTTACCTGAGCCGAAACTTCGAAACCGAAACGGACACATGAAAAAGCAATACTTCTTCTACCCTTTGTATGCTTACTTCTGCTAAATTTAAGAGATGCCTAGTTTACCTACCAATAATAGCTATATCTATGGACATACAGACCCTATAAAAA
>JBCDBC010001131.1:0-2318 GCA_039184535.1 Bacteroidota bacterium
ATGAATTTATGTTGAATAATATTTCATGTTATAAATCATACCCTGGCGTCATGAAAATAGACCGATTTGCTTGTTTACTAAATGAATGGTACATGAATTAGTTCAAAAAATGCTCATTTTCTGAACGAAATATTACGACTCTCGCCAAAAAAATGGCGTAAAAAGCATCAGCACTGTGAAGAGTTCCAGCCTTCCCAGCAGCATAAAAAAGGATAAGATCCACTTTCCTGCCATAGGAATCTGTGCAAAGTTCATACTATCTCCAGGACCTACTTTCCCTATGCCAGGGCCTATATTCCCTAAAGTAGCTGCTACAGAACCCATGGCGGTCATGAAATCCAGTCCTAACATGGCCATAATAAAGGTGCCAGCTACGAATAAAAGCATGAAGATGATGAAGAAGGAAAGCATCTTGGATACTACATCTTGAGGGATAGCCCGCTTATTGAACCTTACGGGAAGTATGGCTTTGGGGTGAATTTGTCGTTTAAGCTCATAATAGCTGTTCTTATATAGGACCAGAAACCTGATCATTTTCATTCCTCCACTGGTAGAACCTGCACATGCTCCATTAAACATCAGCATAAAAAACAGGATCATCATCAAAGGACCCCAGGCAGTATAGTCGGCCGTCCCAAATCCCGTAGTGGTGACAATGGATACTACCTGGAAGCTGGCATTTCTAAAGGCCTCTTCCATACCTATGTCCAGTCGGAACCAGGTGACAGCAGTAACTACTACTGTTACAGCCAGGCAGAACCATAGATAGAGTCTAAACTCTTCGTTGGCCCATAGCCTCTTTGCCTTCCCTTTGAAGAGAAAATAGGTAAGAGAGAAGTTGGTTCCAGCGATGAACATGAATATGATGACCACATATTGGTGGAAAGCGCTGAAGGCACCCATGCTGGCCTGTTTGGTAGAGAAGCCGCCAGTAGATAAGGTAGACATGGCATGACAGATCCCATCAAAGAAGTTCATCCCACCCATCATAAGGAGAATACATTCTGCTACGGTAAGGGACACATATATGATCCATAGTCGTTTGGCGGTTTCCTTGATACGCGGAGTAAGCTTGTCAGGGGTAGGACCGGGAACTTCGGCTGCATATAACTGCATACCCCCTATTCCCAGCAAGGGAAGAATGGCTATGGTCAGTACAATGATCCCCATACCACCTATCCAGTGCGTCATAGCTCGCCAAAAGTGCAGGCCTTTGGGAAGAGCCTCAATCTGATCCCCCAAAATAGAAGCACCCGTAGTAGTATAGCCGGACATGGTCTCGAAGAAAGCATCTCCATAGGAGGGAATGGCCCCGCTGATCACATAGGGAATAGCTCCCAGAGCAGCCATAAATAACCACCCGAGGGTTACCACCAGATAACCATCCCTTTTCCTTAATTCTTTGTTGGCAAACTTACGGGTGAAGAACCATCCCAGGAGTCCTAAGAGGATCAGGCCACCTCCTGAGATTGCGATAGCATATACATCCTGTTCCTGATAGTAGAGAGAGAAGGGGATAGCAGTTAGAATAGCCAGTCCGTTGATGGCAATCAGCAGACTCAGAATATTAAAAATCACCCTGAAGTTGAACATGCCCACTAACCAATAATGAAATCAGCATAATTACAAGTCCAAAAAAGATGTGCTTCTGGCCTTATTAGAAATTCCCGGAAAATATCCCTTATTTAAAATCACTTTTTTTTGAATTTTTTGTCTACATGTATAGAAATTCTGACATTAACAGACAACAAACTCAAACCTTATTCCATGAGAAACATCCTGCTCGGATTGTTCATTCTTTCTTATCTGCCAGTACAAAGTCAATGTGTAACCCTGAACGGAGATAGTGTCTTTATCAATGAAATACACTATGAGAATGCCGGGACTGATGCTAATGAGGGAGTAGAACTGGTGGGGCCAGCCGGGACCAACCTGAATAATTACAGAATTACCCTCTATGAGGGGGGGACTGGCTTGCAAGATGGAATCTTTACTGTAAATGCACTCATACCTGATGAAGGGGATGGATATGGAGCCGTTTGGATAAACACACCAGGCATTGGTAACGGCTCACCAGATGGAATCGCTCTGGCCAATATTTCTGCAGGGGTGAACCTGGTTCAGTTTCTGAGTTATGAAGGGAGCTTTACTGCAGTAAACGGAGATGCAGCCGGACTACAGTCTGAAGAGATCAATGCCCAGGAAAGCGAAGGAAGCAGCAGCGTACAATCTATTCAATTAAGTAATGGGGCAGGGTTTTGTCCGGAATCCTTTGAATGGATAGGACCTGTAGCCCAATCTCAGGGAATGATCAACAG
>JBCDBC010001132.1:0-2317 GCA_039184535.1 Bacteroidota bacterium
GCCTATGCAAAAGCAGAAGATCTTTTTCCTGAGAATGAAGAAATGAAATTCTGGCATGCAGTCACCTTAGCCAATACTGGAAAGGTAGATGAGGCATTGCCCCTATTCAGATTAGTATTTGCCCAAAATGCTGACTGGAAAACCTTGGTTGTTAGGCTAAGGCCCGTAAATTTACTGACGGTTTCAGATGAGGATTTATCCAAAATTCTCTCTGTAATTGAATAACCCCATGTTCATTTAGGCAGTGAGTAATATGAGCGCATCAGCGCGTACAGGCGAACATATCCTTTCGGTTGCGATCAGATTATATGCTGAACATGGATACGCCGTGACCACTGCAGATGATATAGCCAAAGAAGCCGGCGTAGCCAGAGGGCTAGTGAGTTACTACTTCCACGGAAAAGAAGGTATCCTTCTGGCGGCACTGAAAGAAGTAAAAGAAGAACTGGACCGTATCTGCCAACTTTCTGATACCCTTTCTCCCGAAGAAAAACTGGAGAAATTAATCTCTGCTTTCTGTGTCTCTTTTGAGGAAAGAGCAGTTTTATGGAGAATGTATCTCCCCCTAACTGTGGCAGAAGAAACCAAAGAATGGGCCCGCTTTCAGGTAGAAGAAGCCTTTCAGAAAACCTATTTTCCGCTACTTACCAAAATTTTCTCATCCTTAGGGAGGGGAGAAGCGGATAGAAAAATCCAGCAATTTGAGATGATGAGACGTGGAACACTCTTGACGTATCTGGCTGGAAATGAGCAGCCTACTATTAGACAGCTAGAAGAAAGCTGGAAAAGTATGTTCTTGACAGACTAGTCTGTTTTTGCTCTTTCTATGTTCTCACTCAAGTTCTCACACACCTTTCGAATGTCTTCCTGAGTGAAATTCCATGATTGGGTCATGGGTACTTTGAACCTATAGTTGAGTTGGAAGCGTCCTTCATGTATCATGAGCTCGAAGGGCCTTTTGAGTTTTTCCAGCTGATCTATTTGGTCTGGGGTAGGGTCTATCTTCAGCCCTATTTCCAGGTAGTGGGTGACGGGTGTTTTGATTCTAGGAGTAATGACCAAAGGATAGTGTTTGAATTTGCCTTCCAGTCTTTCTTCCGCCACATTCAAATTTAGTTCTCCTTCCGGCCACTGTTTAAATGCTTCATCACCCAGAAGAGAAAAAGTCTTTTCTGGCTCAAAGGTCTGATCATGATATGAGTGCACCATACCCATCAAAAAAGAAAAGGCTATCCCCCCCAGGCTAATCCAAAGGTACTTGGTATCTACAAGACTGAAGTGAGAACCTCCTGCCAGGGTATACACATATACACCCAACAGGAGGATCAGTAGGAGATAGAAAATTCTCAACAACCAGCTTACATAAAATCTAAAAAAGACTTCTCTACTGGTTAAGGGTTCTTTCATAAATCAGGTATCAGTGAAATGCGTGTCCACATCCGAAATGAGGATCATGACCTATAGGCGAACCGTCAGGCATAGAGAGTACTTCTGGTTCAGGCATTTTTTCCGGCTTAGCCAGGAAACTTTTGATCTGCTGAATTGCATATCTCTTATGTGCAAATTCAGCGAGATCATCAGAGGTATTATTTGAACTTAACCAGGTCCATAAATCATCCAGACTCATCATACAAAGTGCTTTCACCTGTGGAGAAGCTTCATCATGCATAGACAATTTCATGATATGCGAAAGCACCAGATGATCTACTGTTCTCTGAACTTCTGCCAGATAAGGATTTTCTACTTCCTTATGCCAGGTAGCCTTGACCAGAGAGTCTAGTACACCTGTAAATGTCAGTAAATCAGGATTTTGTGCAGCCAGGCTCACTAATCTATTTGCTCTGTGAGGATGTAGAAGTAGGGAAATGGCTGGATTGGCAGCACTTTCTGCCGCACTCAGAGGATCCAGCACACTACCCGAGCGCAGCTTAAAATGCTCTATTCCTCTTCGTAGACCAAAAGGTCTGGGAGGAATTAATTCCAGGATTTCCGAAGGTAAGGCCAGAACTTCCGGAGAAATGGTTTCCAGCAAAGTATTCAATGCTTCCTCTTGTTCTTTAACCGGAACAAATTCCACAGGTGTTTGTCCGTCTCCTCTCACTGCATAATTATACTGAAGACCCCCAATAACTTTTGACGTAGCTATGGTCTGATACCTATGCCCAAAATAGATGGGAACCAGCACATCTTCCAGTTCTGCCATAGCCGTACCTACTGGAATCTTTTTCTCGTCAAAATCTTTCAGGGCTTCCGCTCTTAGCTTGAGCATTCTCTTAAGTTCTTTGGCGGGGCTAGTCCCATTGTCCCATAAGTGAGC
>JBCDBC010001133.1:0-2314 GCA_039184535.1 Bacteroidota bacterium
AATGGGTTCAAATTATTTAATGCCTTTCGGATAGATGATGTAGGAGGAACAGAAATTTATGGATTACACATCACGGAATTTGTTACGCCCATTGATGGGGGTATCATCGGTAACATCATCATAGGCAGTGAAGAAAAGGGAAATATCATCACCAGATATGACAGCATAGGCTTACGATTGAATTTTCTCCAGGCCTTTGACCAATCCCGTATTCAGGGAAACCTGATTGGGATAGATGAAGAAGGCATAGTGGATGGAGGGGGCACTATAGGGATACTCTTAAGTCAAGCCTCCTTTTCTGCTAACGAACCCCTTCTTATAGGGGGCACGCAAGAAGATGGGGGAAATGTAATTGCTGGAAATATAAACACACAGGTTTATATAGTAAGCGAGGCAGATAATATCAGGATTAGTGGAAATAAGCTTGGAACAGACCTGGATGGCCTAAATCTCCCAGTAGGCTTAGATCAGGATACAGCACAAATCATTGGGATACTTATCCAGACGGTGTCTACAGATCTATTTATTGATGATATCACCATTGGCGGAGATGGGCTAGGGGAAGGAAATATTATTGCTTACAACAGGTTTGGGATTGGTCTTTTAGGAGCCAACATCAGAAGGAATGCCATTCTTAGAAACAGAATACATTGTGGTACACAAACAGGAATCATTCTACTTCAGGGAGCCAATCAGAATAAAGAAGCTCCCATCATTCTATCAGCTACTAATCAACTAATCCAGGGAGTAGCAAATTCTTTGGATATAGTAGAGGTGTTCTTGAATACGCCTGAAGACTGTTTCAACAATCAGAGTAGTCAAGGAAAGATTTTCCTGGGTAGAGCAAGAGCGGACCAACAAGGAGTTTGGTCTCTACCTGGAAACTTTCTCATCAATAGAGATGCAGGAGATTGCGTAACAGCTACAGCTACAGATCCAGATGGAAATACGTCTGGATATTCTGAATGTCTACCCATCGAGTTTGAAGAACCCACAAGAGATTCTCTGGATGTTCCTAATGCATTCTCTCCTAACGATGACGGTTCAAACGATCGCTGGCGAATTAAAAACCTAACTACCCTTTTCCCCAACAATGAACTACAGGTATTTAACAGATGGGGAAATCAGGTGTACACAGCCAGACCTTTCCCCATCAATGGATGGGACGGAAGAACTGAACAAGGAAACCCGCTGGACATAGGAACCTATTTCTTTATCCTGCGACTCAACGACCAGGAAAGGCAGGAAGAAGTCGTGAAAGGAAGTGTCACCATCATCAAGTAACCCATGAAAACCATAACCCAATATATCATCGCCCTACTGCTGATCAGCCTGATCAAAACTGGATCTGTAAAGGCACAGCAGTTACCCCTTCACACCCAGTACAGGACCAATCCATTTATGGTAAATCCTGCCATCCCCATAGTTCCCAGAATCATCAATGATGTGAGAGGAGAATTTGACGTGTTGGCATATAAGCATGCTGTGGGTGCGTCCTACAGAGATCAGTGGTGGGGACTAGGCCCTGAAAGGCCCAGAACGCTTTCGGCTTTCTATCAGTATTATGGTTCTTCCCCAGACAGAGGCATCAGAAATTGGGATTTCTGGCTAGGAGGCTACTTTCTCAAAGATAAGATAGGAGCTACTTCTAATACTGGTGGATATCTGACAGCAGCCATCCATAAAGACTTTGGGATCAACCAGCATCTACATGTGGGGATTTCTCTCGGCTACCTCCAGTATCAGTTTAATGCTCAGGACCTGTACTTTGGCTCAGACGGGAACCCCAATGATCCGGCCATAGCAGATAATACCCTCAACCTGATAGACCCCGGATTCGGTATTTACTACAGCAATGAATACGTATTTGTGGGATTCTCCATGCCAAAGATCGTTTCTAATACCGCAGAGGGAAGACGGGAAAATATCCACCACATCTATAGTGTGATGGGTACTACCATTAAAGACTGGTGGATGTTTAGTCAGGTAGAAACCTCCATCTGGTTCCGCTGGGTGAGGTATAACAATCCTCACATAGACCTGGGATTCAAAGGGCAGTTTGATACCTCCCTTCCTGTATGGATGGGGCTATACGTGGATAACACCTTTGCAGCAAGAGCAGACTTTGGGGTAATAGCCCCATTAAGCGAAACCATAGATTTCCAACTGGCGGTTTCCTATACCAACAGAGTCAGCTTTTTCAACGAATTAGGAGGGGTATTCGAGGCGTCTAATTCTCTGCTGATAAAGTAGCGATAATTTTTGTACGCCGTTCACGGTCGTTGAGGCTCTCGAAACGACAAAGTTAAATGGA
>JBCDBC010001134.1:0-2307 GCA_039184535.1 Bacteroidota bacterium
GTAACTTTCACCGTGCTAAGCCTGAGGTAGGTATGTACGATGCTAACTATGGGTTAGTACTAAAAGGAAAAGGAGACTTAGAGTTTGAAGAGGTTCCCATAAACCAGTCAGGATTTCAAGTTATAGGCGAAGCGAGAGAAATGATAAACTTTGTCCTTGGAGAGGAAAACCTTGTTCTGGTATCCATGAATGATGATAAGCTAAAAGTATTCAGAATCAATGAGTAAGAATATAGTTTTTGGGTATGTCTTCCTTCTATGTTTGAGTATCTGTTGTACTTCTTGTAAGCTGAAAACTGATTATCAACGTTGGGAAGACCAGGAATTAGCGAGTGGAGTGACTCAGGACTCTCTCTTCTTAGGTATTTCTTTTGGGATGCACCAAAAGGACTTTTATGCGCATTGCTGGGAACTGAATAAGCAGGGGCTCATTAGGCAGGGGCCTAAAAATATGACGGTAGAATATGCTATGCCCGACTTAAGATTTCCAGGAAAGCTATATTTCTATCCTACATTTGGTGAAAACCAAATCATCGAGGTGCCGGCCACTGTGGCATATGAGGCATGGTCCCCCTGGAATAAAACCCATCAATCAGATAGCCTTCAGATAGACCTCAAAAATGTACTGGAAAAGAGTTATGGAATATCCTTTATGGAGATTACACATCCTACTAAGGGAAAGGCATATGTTCATGTTTCTGGGAATAGGAGAATAAACATAGTGAGGAAGGATGACCAGTATGTAAACCTAATCTTCACAGACCTACGAAAAAAAGAAATGATTCAAAAACTCAATCCAGCTAAAAAAGGTTAGTATAAAAAGCCATACTAATGACTGACTACTCCACACTCAGGAAAAATACGCTACTATGGCTGATATTGGGAATGTTTCTTATCCCACTATCAGGATTCAGCCAGCCATTCAAATGTGATGGGAGTGCGTACTTAGCAGCTGTATCTGCAAACGAAAATTCCACTACCATTTACAGAACTGCTACCGATAATCCTGCCGAAGGGAATTGGGAAGCCATCAAAACCTACCCTGATCAAATCATTTCTCCCATAGGGTATAATGTGAATGATAACCTCATTTACGGCATAGACCAAACCAACTGGAATCTGATCACTATCGATGCTGCAGGGGAACAGCTGATCCTGGCCTCTATGGTTGGAAGATTAGATACTACACAAGAGTATCATGCGGGGACCATTTCTCCTAGAGGCTCACGATTCCATGTTATTGAGCGGAACCCAGAAACAGGGCATGATAGGAGAATGCTCAATATCAGATTGAATGATGGAAACTTCCGTATAGGAGTGCTAACCCTATTAGGAGAAAACCCTGTTGCAATGGGAGACATTGCTTATAGTCCTGTTTATGGGACTATGATAGGCTTTGATGAATTGAGCAATACTATAGTAGATGTCAATTATAATTTCGGGCCTGTTACCAGCTTTAATTATCAGTCTAGCGGGAAGGTGAATAAGCTTGGAGGACTTTTTTTCGGCAGAGGAGGGAAGTTGTATGGGTATGGAACTGGAGGAGGAGGAAAGGAGAATACCCTATATGAATTTAATCCATTTAGCGGCCAGGCGGAAGACCTGGAAACCGCCCAGAATGGAGATGAAACAGATGGCTGTGGATGTCCCTACGAGGTTAGGATGGAAAAAGTAATTAGCCGACCTAAGGCCCTTCCCTGTAGTGAACATATTATCTCCTATCAAACTGAAAATATTGGGGGTGCTAATTACTCCAATGTCACCATTACAGATACCTTGCCGTTGGAATTTGAACTCATGGAACTAGAACGTCTACATCAAATAGCTAAACTTGATACAGTAAACGATCAGCAAATTCTCTCATTTACCATGCAGGATTTCTTATTGGGAGAAGATTCTACCTTATTGAGAGTAAAGGTGAAAGAAAATAGCGAGGGCATCATAAGTAGTCAGGCCTTTATGCGAGGCCTCCCGCTTGCACTAGATACGTTATTAACCTCTGATGATCCCTCTACTGAAGTTTTCAGAGACCCAACCCAGCTGGAAGTAGTTTCTCTCTCCTTACAGTTACCGGATAGTACCTTTATTTGTGATGGGGCTACAGCTAGATTTAGGGTTGCACCTAATGTTACGGATACGTCTATTCAGTATATCTGGAATTCTGGAGAAACAGCTGCCTCAGTATCCACGGAAATACCTGGTATTTACACCGTCCAGGTAAACAGCACATGCGAGATAGAGGAAGCCAGTATAAAGGTGGTTGCAAAAGAAGAGCCCCTTTCAGTAGAGCTTTCTGGAACCACGAGTA
>JBCDBC010001135.1:0-2306 GCA_039184535.1 Bacteroidota bacterium
AGCTGGACCACAGTTCTCCCTACCTGAATTTGGGGAAGGAGAAGGCGCCATGAAAAACTTCATCAAAGATAAGTTGAGAGAAGGGGGCGTTTGTGGATTAGCACAAGCGTTCGCTGAGGTTACGGTAGACCCAAGTGGAACGGTAATCGGATATAATGTCCTGAAGACTAACAATACCATGGTGGCACTACGTCTTCCTTCTGTGCTAAGAAGTCTGACTTTCAGTCCTTCTGAAAGCAGAATTCCTCAGAATATGTATGTGGAGTTTAAGGCTGACATACTATGTGGTGCAGAAGACCAGAGTGATGTAGACCTGAAAGAAGTTGATTCCTACATAAAGTCTCAGAACTAGACTGACCGGTAGGTAAAGAATACATTGTCAATCGCCACCTCAATGAGGTGGCGATTGTTTTTTTGAGGACTCTAGCCTTGGATTAACCAATCCTGTTCCCTCTTTTCTTTTCATTCCGTTGGGCTGTAGAGCATGGACAAGCAGCGTCAAACGGGATCTCGCGTTACCTAGAAACATCTAGGTATGCCCTTTTGCCTCTACTCTATTTCTCTTCTAGAGAAACCATTAGGAGGACAGGAGTCCTCAGCTTTTCTATTATGTATGGAACAAGCTCCTGCTTGTTCAGAACCAAGCCCAGGACTCCTGTCCGGGATTCTCCAACCCTACCTCCCTTTTTTTCCGTCGTCCCGTCAGGCTATAACGTTTGACCCTTCAGGCATACGCATAAGCCCAATGGTATGACACACATTTTGGGAGGGAACAAACTTCTGTCCTCTTGGATTGCAGGGAATCCCCTTCAAAGGGGATGGAGTTTGTGTGAAGGGGTTCTTAAGGTAAAGTAAGGGCAAAACATTTTTTGCCCCAGCCTACAAAGAAAGTTTCTTGAAAATAGACTCAGGAATGAGCTTGATGATGAGCATAATGTACTTCCACATCCATTTGGTGTAGAGGACATTTTTCTTTTTGGTGTGTGCCTTCCAGATAGCTTGAGCTACTTCTTCAGGTTGAGCAGTCAAAGGCCCTGGTAAGTCCAGTCCTTCCGTCATAGCTGTATCTACGAAGCCAGGCTTTACGGTGAGTACATGTACCCTTTTCTTAGCCAGTCTGTTTCTAAGCCCTGAGAGAAAGGCGGTAAAACCTGCTTTGGCACTTCCGTAGAAGTAGTTGCTTCCTCTGCCTCTTTCCCCAGCTACTGAGCTGACGCCTATGATCTGCCCTTCCCCTCTTTCTTCCATTTTATTGGCTATGTGGGAGAGAATAGAAGTAGCCCCCAGGTAGTTTACCTCCATGATTTCCTTGGCATGGGACCAGTCCTTTTCTGCTTTTTCCTGATCTCCTAATAAACCAAATACACAGCAGCATACGGTAGGTAATTCTCCCAAGCTATCTACCCACTCAGCATGCTTATTATAGTCTAATGCATCAAACAGATAGTAGGAAGTAGTTACCCCATACCGTATGTGGATGTCATTGGCTATGGCTTTCAGCGCACCCTCCTTTCTGCCAGCCAGTAGTATATCAAATCCCTCTTTTGCGAAGCGGGCAGCCACTGCCATGGCTATGTCAGAAGTAGCACCCAGGATTAAAGCTGATTTAGGCATAAGGTGTTTAGGCTAAGGACTTACGCACTTTCAGGCGTAGCATCAGAATTATCTTGAGTATTAGCGAAACGCTCAATGAGGTAAATGGTGGCAGCGCCTAGTAGGATAAATCCAATGGCTATCCATGTGTGTGATATACTGAAATCAGGGAAATACCATTCATATCCACTTACTATTTTCTTTCCTTTTCTGATGAGCTCTACACCTGTCTCATCCATAAGGTAAGTCGGGTTTTTCCAGGGCCATATAATGCTAAGAGAACCTATGATGAAACCCGTCATAGAAGCTATAGTCAGGTCTCTATAATGCTTAAATACCCATCCCAGAATTTGGGAGAAGGCTACTAACCCTATCACACTTCCTATCACTACTGGTATCAGCACCTTTAAGTTAAACTCACTGACGGCGTCTACCATAACGAGCTTATAGTTCCCCATAATGATCAGGACAAATGAACCGGACAGACCCGGAAGTATCATGCTACAGATAGCCACAATGCCACATAGAAAGAGGTAAAAGAAAGAAGAATTTTCTGAGGCAGGAGTGAGAACAGAAATGAGAATAGCTATAATGAGGCCTACCACCAATCCAATAATGGTGGAAAGAGACCATTTAGACACTGTCCTCCCCACTGAGTAAATGGATACCAGAATGAGCCCAAAGAAAAAGGCCATTAACCATTTTTCGTGATC
>JBCDBC010001136.1:0-2301 GCA_039184535.1 Bacteroidota bacterium
GATGAATTTTTAACCCTGCCTGCATATCAAATTTTATAACCCTTAAATCGAAAATCATGAATAATCGTGCGCAACAAATTGACGAATTGATCAGTGAATGGCTTGGAAATCCAAGATGGAAGGACATAAAGAGGCCTTACACGGCTAAAGAAGTGATTAACCTTAGGGGTTCTATAAAAGTAGAACATACACTTGCAAAAAGAGGAGCTGAGAAGCTCTGGAACCTACTTCAGGAAGAGGATGCTACCTCTTGCCTGGGAGCCATGACGGGTAATCAGGCCATACAGGAAGTAGAAGCAGGGCTAAAAGCTATCTACTGCTCCGGTTGGCAGGTAGCAGGCGACGCTAATACAGCCGAAACCATGTATCCTGATCAGTCTCTCTACCCGGTAGATTCTGTACCATCTCTTGTTAGGAGATTGAATAATGCCCTCATGCGTACAGATCAGATACATTGGAGTGAAGGAAATGAAGAGATAGACTGGATGGTACCTATAGTAGCTGATGCAGAAGCAGGTTTTGGGGGAAATCTCAACGCCTTTGAGCTGATGAAGCATATGATCTCTGCTGGAGCATCCGGGGTTCACTTTGAGGATCAACTTTCTTCTGCTAAAAAATGTGGACACCTTGGAGGAAAGGTTCTGGTTCCTACTCAAGAAGCGATTCATAAGCTGATAGCTGCCAGATTAGCTTCTGATGTGATGGGGGCACCTACAGTCATCATTGCTAGAACTGATGCAGATGCGGCCAATCTTTTGACCTCAGATATAGATGACAGGGATAAGCCTTTCTGTACTGGAGAAAGGTCTCATGAGGGATTCTTCTATGTAAATAATGGTCTTCAGCAATGTATTGCCAGAGGCCTGGCCTATGCACCTTACTGTGATATGTTGTGGATGGAAACCTCCAAGCCTAATCTTGCTCAGGCGAGGGCTTTTGCAGAAGCTATCAAAAAGGAATTTCCAGACAAACTCCTGGCCTATAACTGCTCTCCTTCCTTTAATTGGAAGGCACATATGGAAGACGCAGAGTTGAAAACCTTTAGAGAAGAGCTGAATGCACTGGGCTTCAAATTCCAGTTTATTACCCTAGCAGGATGGCATGCCTTGAACAACAGCATGTTTGAACTAGCCAGTGCGTTTAAGAAAAATGGAATGTTTGCTTACTCTAATCTCCAGCAACAGGAGTTTAGCAATGAACCTGAAGGGTACCGTGCTATCAAACACCAATCCTTCGTAGGTACAGGATACTTTGACAAAATTCAAAATACCATTACACAGGGTAGTGCTTCTACCATCGCTCTTTCAGGGAGTACGGAAGAAGAACAATTCCATAGTTAAACAATTATTAGCGGAATCAGATGCCAGTTTGTAAGTCGGACTGGCATTTTTATTTTTTCTCTTTTTTGGAAAATGTTACACACTTAAAAACGGCTATAGAGTAGTATTTCTAACGGGTTAAAATGGCAAAAGCTGTAAATAAGATTTTTTAGGAAATTGATGGAAAAATTTTTCCTTCACTGCTAGAATCATTTCTATTTGAAAATGAATATCTTACGTTTTTAAAAGATTGTTTTTTGACTCCTTAGTTAGCCGTTCATGTTAGCTTTTTTTACTATTCCCCCGATATTGATGCAACTTCATACGCGAAAGTCCCGTTCTACAAGTGTACCCAAACGTCGCTTCTTATGCCCATTCGCATACATAACCTACACAATTCAGTAACCTCTGCTCTGGATATATCCTCCATTCGTATATCCTTACCGGAATTTGCTAATTTGCATCAGTTAGCACAGGTTTCCTTCCACACCATCTTTTTGGCCAACGGAGACAAAAGGTATGAGATTAAATCTCCCACCATCCCTTTAAAGGCAATGGCTTATCTATTCATGGGAGTACTCTTGTTGAGCGCAGCTATCCCTTTTTTCAGAAAGACAGAATTACTGGCCTATACAGGCTGGGAATTTATACTGTTCTTTGGTTTTATGCTGACCATGGGCATATACATATGTCTAAAGAGTATAGGGCATTTGGTAGTCAAGCAAACCATCTCTTTTGAAAAAGGAAAGCTTCTTTTAAGTAAGTCAGCAGTTTTATTTCCGGTAGTGTATGAGATTCCCCTAACTAATATCGACCGAATCAGCTTTGAAGAAAGATGGTTTTTCAAAGATTCAATCTATAAAGAATTTGTGCCTACCCTTCACCTTGGGAAGCATGAAATAACCTTCTTTGAGTGGGCGCCTGATTTCATGGCTGACGAAATGAAAACCAAAATAGAGGAGGCTATTCAATTATCTGCCGA
>JBCDBC010001137.1:0-2300 GCA_039184535.1 Bacteroidota bacterium
ACTTTTGTAGACTCCTCTATCTCCACCTGCTGACCATAAAGGCCCTTCTGCAGCTACTATGATGACATCAGAATTTCTGGGGTCTATGAGAATTTTACTGATATGCTCAGATTTCTCGAGGCCCATATTTTTCCAGCTTTTTCCACCATTGAGGGATTTGTAAACCCCATCTCCCCATCCTACATGCCTACCACTTACATTCTCACCTGTTCCTACCCAGACTACATCAGGATTATTAGGATCTATGGCTACCTCTCCTATGGAGTAAGAAGCTTCATGATCAAATACAGCTGTCCAGCTAATGCCGCTATTAGTGGTTTTCCAAAGGTTTCCGGAGCCGGCAGATACATACCATGTGCTAGGATAGGTGGGGCTTACCGCTATATCTGAAATTCTTCCTCCCATGAGTGCAGGACCTATGGCACGGAACTTAAGTCCTTTAACTGCCTTACTGATAGCAGCTTGTGGGTCTGTTTGTGAGAAAGAAAAATTAGGAGAGAAAATAAGGGCGGCTATGAGGAGTAGAGCCACAGTTAGCTGTTGCTTACGCATGGTGGTTGTTCTTTTAGGGTTTGCTTTCAAAACCTAAGGTAACCAAAGTCAGCTTAAATTGAGATAATGGAGCTACACTATATTTTCATAAATTTATTGGATGCGGAAAATCAAGGACTTAGTTATCTGCTTCTTTTTGGCTAGGTATATAAGACGATGTATTTCGTCGAGTAAAACTAGTATTTGATCGATCAAATTTGCCTATTGATCGGGGGTAATTGTACTTAAATGAAGCCCAAAAGTACATCTTTATTCACGGGCATTCTGTCCTACAAGGAGCAACATCCGTTCTCCTAATTCTAATTCTTTCCATTCGTACTACTACTAACTGAAGCAAAGTGATGTGTAAAACATTTCTGCTCGCCGCTATCATACTTTTAGGTAGTGTGCAGGCACAGAATTCGAAATTTGAAGAATTATTTAGCCGTTGGGACCAGAATGAAATCAAACCCGGAGTTGCGGTAGCCATAACTCATAAGGGAGAAACTATCCTAAGCAAAACGGCAGGCTACGCAAATCTGGAATATGATATCCCGCTGGATGCAAATTCGGTCTTTGATCTGGCCTCTTTAGCCAAACAGTTTACGGGATTAGCCATTGCCCAACTCATACTTGATGAGAAAATACACTTAGATGACCCAGCTGCTGATTACTTCCCGGAGCTTTCCATTCTCAAAGATATTCAGATTAAGCATCTCCTTTATCATTCAAGTGGCCTAAGAGACGTAGGTGAGCTATTTGACTTGGCCTATATGGGGGAGCAGTTTACGAGTAAAGAAGCCTTGACCTTAGTGAGCCTCCAACAAGAGCTAAATTTTTCTATTGGCACCGAATCAGACTACTCCAATACAAACTATGTCCTGCTAGCAAAAATTGTAGAGAAAGTCTCAGGAATGTCATTTCGGGAGTGGTGTAAGACGCATATCTTTTCTCCCTTAGGGATGAAAAACTCCTTCGCAAATGATAATCCTTTTGAGCTGGTTGAGAATAGGGTGATGGCTTATTATGCATCTGGGGATGGGTATAGCTATCAGCAGAATAATGGCATGGCTTTGATAGGTTCCAGTGCTGTTTACAGTTCCCTGGAGGATATGCTTATTTGGGTGGATGCCTTAGAGAATGAGAAAGTATTTCCTGAAGCCTTTAAACTCATGAAGCAAAAGGGGAAGCTGGACAATGGCGAAGAGATAGGATATGGATTTGGGTTAGGGATCAGTGAGATCCAAGGCCAAACGATGATAGAGCACACAGGTGCTACTCCCTCAGGCTTTAGGACACTGATAGCTGTTTTTCCTGATTTGTCTCTTTCGTTTGTTGTGCTTAGTAACCTGGGAGATATAGATCCCATTAGGGATTTTGGGATGGGCATCCTTTCTAACTACCTATCTACTCCTCAGGAGGAAGAGCAAGCTCCACCATCTGAAGAACCTCAAACAAATTCGGTCGTCTTATCTGATGAATCCCTTAATAAAATTGTGGGAGAATATTTGTTTAACGAAGAGATGAAAGTAGTGATTAGGAGAAATGAGACTGGCTTGACAGTTCAATTAGAAGGGCAGCCTGAAGTACCTGTAAAACCTATTTCGGAAACAGTACTAGACATGTCAGCCATAGGGTCAACTCTTCATTTTATGGAAGAAAAGGAGGGTCATTTTATGAAAGCTGAAGTTCGATCGGGTGCGAGAAAGGAAGGTGAATTAAGTAGGGTTACCGCTGAGGAGAAAGCCCCCTTAGATTTAGCAATATAT
>JBCDBC010001138.1:0-2300 GCA_039184535.1 Bacteroidota bacterium
GTCAGTACATAAAGATCAGCATAATTTTGGATAAGTTTTTCATCTACCAGTTGATTGACAATTTCAGCCCCTAAGCCGTCAATATCCATGGCTTTTCTACTTGCGAAATGCTGAATGCGGCCCTTAATCTGTGGAGGACAGCCTTCTGTGTTGGGGCAAAAGTGGTTAGCTTCACCCTCTTCTTTCACCAGTTCTGTCCCACAAAAGGGACAGTGTGTAATGAACCTGATAGGCTGAGCATCAGGCGCTCTCTTCTCCAACACCACAGAGGTAATCTTGGGAATAATGTCGCCCCCCTTCTCAATTCTCACATAATCTCCCTCATGTAAGTCCAGGCGTTCCATCTCTTCACTATTATGGATGGAGGCTCTTTTTACCGTAGTGCCTGCCAACAGTACCGGTTCAAGGTTAGCTACCGGGGTGATCTTTCCGGTTCTCCCTACCTGGTAAGCAATGGAGTTCAAACGGGTAATTGTCTCTTCCGCCTTATACTTATAGGCGATGGCCCAGCGGGGTGCTTTGGCTGTGGCCCCCAGGATAGGTCTTAAGGGTAGTTCATTCACCTTGATAACTATTCCATCTATCTCGTATGGGAGGCTTTTTCTATACTGTTCCTCTTCTTTGAGGTAGGCAAGGACGGCCTCTATGTTTTGGCAAATCTGCGCTTTTCCACTCTGCTTAAAACCCCACTCATGAAGTAGTTTTTGGTGGTCAATGTCCTGTTCTTTTCCCTCTACCTCCGAGGCTATCTGATAGGCATAGAAGACCAACCGTCTTTCTGCTACTATTGAAGAATCCTGTATCTTGAGCGTCCCTGCGGTAGTATTTCTGGGATTCATAAGAAGGCTTAGCCCCTCCTTAGCTCTACTGGTATTCAACTCTTCAAAATCATCTTTGTGCATGAGGACTTCCCCTCTCACTTCAAGTTCAGCTGGAAATGAATCTCCATGCAGCTTGAGCGGAATAGATCTGATGGTTTTTACGTTATTCGTGATTTCATCCCCATTCACCCCATCTCCGCGGGTTACCCCTCTTACCAGTATTCCATTCTCATAGTGGAGGCTTAGAGACACTCCATCAAACTTATGCTCTACCAAATAGGTGAAAGGATTTCCCTCTGCCAGCTTTCTCACAGATTCATCGAAATCCTGAATTTCTTCCTGAGAATAACTATTTCCCAGACTCATCATAGGTCTGATATGCTGGAAAGTGGGGAAGTTTTTGGTGATAGCGCCACCTACCCGTAAGGTAGGAGAGTTTGGGAGACGGAGATCCGGATGTTCTTCTTCGAGTTTCTCCAGCTCCTTTAATTTCTGGTCAAACTCAAAGTCAGAAACGCTAGGTTTCGCCAGTACGTAGTAGCGATAGTTGTGTTGATTGAGCTCTTCGGATAGTTGCTGAATTTTCTCTTTGGGCGTCACGTCAGTAGGATAAGATTACTTTTTGATTAAATCTGATACAAACACAAACTCATTTAGTGCTTCACTATCAGAGTGTAGTATTTCTTTATTAGTTCCTTCCCATTCTTTCTTTCCCTTATACAAGAACATAATTTTGTCTCCAATATTCATCACACTGTTCATATCGTGAGAAACCACCACGGTAGTCATATTGAATTCCAGGGTAAGTTCCTGAATAAGCTTATCTATGACAGAGGCAGTTAAGGGATCCAGTCCGGAATTAGGCTCATCTACAAACAGAAACTTGGGATTCATAGCAATAGCTCTGGCAATACCCACTCTTTTCTGCATACCACCAGAGAGTTCAGAAGGATAGAGCTTGTTTTTGCCCTGCAGGTTTACCCGATCCAGACAGAAGTTGACTCTGTCTCTTATTTCAGAAGATTTTTGGCGGGTAAACATCTTGATAGGGAAAGCTACATTCTCCTCTACATTCAGGTAGTCGAATAAAGCTGAACCCTGAAACAGCATCCCTATATTCTGTCGGATTTCCTTTACATCCTTGAATTCAGCCTCATGGAAGTTGATTCCATCAAAAATCACCTCTCCGCCGTCAGGAATCATTAAGCCTACTATGCATTTCAGCATCACACTTTTCCCGCTGCCACTGGCACCTATGATCATATTGATCTTGCCAGGTTCAAATGTGAAACTAAGTCCCTTCAATACTTCGTTAGGCCCAAAGGACTTGTAGATGTTTTGTACCTCAATTGCCATAAAGCAAATTAGAATGAGGAATGCTGAAAAACAAAACCTAAGCTTATACGATTAGCTAACATTACTGCTATCTGTATTATCTTTGAAGAATTAACCATTTTCTATGCTAATTCTAAATGGCCA
>JBCDBC010001139.1:0-2300 GCA_039184535.1 Bacteroidota bacterium
CGAATTGTGTGATCACTACTTCCAATAAATGCCTTGTCTAAATGAAATACCAGGCTTCTTAGGTTCTTCGTGTGAATCTGCCTTGAAAAGGAAGTGCCCAGATTCTCAGTATCTATCAGGTTTAACCACCCATTAGCAGCCAAGACCCACATCTGACTATGAGTAGGCTCGTACTTTAACTGGTAAATGGCGTGAGTATGAGCGGAAAGCGTAGAAATTAACTTTCTACTTTCTGTGTCTACCACATAAACCTTCCCGTCGCTTGCACCTACCCACAGCTGTTTTTTCTCAGGAATGACACTTAAGGCATATACAGCTCTTCCCACACTAAGTATACCTTCTCCCGTATTATTGTCCTTGTCCAATGACCACTTTACCACTATCCCGTCATCCGCAGCACTGTAAAAGCAGTGGTTCTCTTCATCAGCACAAAGGGCAAAAATGGCTCCTTTGTGGCCTGCGTAAGTTTGGATTTGTTCTACGGCAACCCTGCTCATAGGAACAAAAAAGCATTATTGTCCTCACAAAAGACAATTTTATCTGAGTTTCGTAAGAAAAAGGAAATGAAAGCTGAGAATTACTCTATGTTTTGTTGGAAATACAGCTTCCTATTGGTCATATCAAAGGCACATAGGTGTCCCATACCCGCCTGGAATTTGGCGAAGCATCCATTATCAATGTCTAATACAGGAAGATCCTCCAGATTGTGGTTCATTTTCTGGATATCATAAGAGGAAATGGGGGTATGGCCATGAATAATGACCCGATTCCCCAACCAGTCCCTGTCAATGTTGTCATGCCAGTTTCTTAGCCAGAAAAGGCTCTTTCTATCCAGGAAAGGATTCTTGATCTTCCATAAAAAATCTTTCTTGGCTTTCCCATTTCCCTTGTAGTCAAAGTTTAGACCGGCATGTACCAGGATGTACTCATCTACCAGGATGTAGTCTTCCAAAGAATACAGGAAGTCAAAATATTGTTGAGGGATGCTGGCGACTGTAGAAGTCCCAAAGCTCTCAATGGTGGCTACTCCACCGTTCAGGCGCCAAACAGTAGATTCTTTATTGGCTTCACGAGACTCTATCATCATAAGCTCGTGGTTACCCATCAGACATCTCACTACTTGGCCTTGCTTCCTCAGACCCATGATAAAGTCCAGAACACCTTTAGAGTCAGGTCCTCTGTCAATGTAGTCTCCTAAGAGGTAAAGTTCATCATCAGAAGTTAATCCTACCTGCTTATCAAGGAGTACCTTAAGGGTCTTAGAGCAACCGTGTATGTCCGAAATGGCTATTTTTCTCATATACAGGGCTAAATTTATGCGATAGCCAATTGAAATAAAAACATTAATAGCTATAACGTTAAGCCCTTGAAAGTATTCCTCTGATATGGGTTAATTGAGGAAAATCAAATATTAAGTGGAGAATTCTTCACTAGAAGAACCCAGGATTTCCCTCCTCGCTCAAATTCCTGTTGGATTTGGAAACCTGCTTTTTCAAAAGCGTGGATGGCACGAGTGTTCTCCCCGAATATTTCTGCATTACAGCTTTTGATGGAGAAGATTTTAAACAGGTAGGTAGTCAGGGTCTTTAAGGCATCAGAACCGTACCCCTTATTCATGTTATTTTTATTTGATAGGAGAATGTCCAGACTTACGCTTTGGTCAGCTACCTGTATCTCATTATAGTTAACCTGACCTATAAGTTGATCATTAAGGACTATTCCAAAACATCTTCCTTTTTCAGGATAGTCATCCTGGAAGTAGTAAGAAGGCCATTCATGCCTGAATACCATGTAAGAAGGGATTTCATCACCGGGTTTACTCTGGTACCAGTAAGAAGTAGCGTCAGAGTGAGTAGCCCATTTATAAAACAGCCTAAATTCCTCAGATCTTAGAGGTCTAAGAGAGATAAATTTTCCTTGTAACAGGAGGGTATGAGGAATCATTTCCATGCAAACAGCCAAAAGGCAATTATAGATAAGCTGTCATATGTAACTATCGTAATATGCTGTAAATCAATTAAATATACTGAAAATTAATGAGAAAACGATATTTGGCTAAACTCTATTTTAGAATTCAATTAAAAGTATGTCTTCTATCAGATTTTTGATCTCCAAAAAAACCCTTACCTTAATATGCAAGTCTTTGCATATATTGATGGAAACGCCTAACCTAAGTGATTTCTCCATAGGTGTTAAACTGTATGTGAGTTTGAAGAGGGGGACTAAGCGTTTGCTCAGTTAAAGTCAATACTTATGTTTGAACACATCATCCAGGCATGCACTGCGACCCTGTCGCAAAC
>JBCDBC010001140.1:0-2298 GCA_039184535.1 Bacteroidota bacterium
ATCTGTGGAGGCTGCAAGGGCCATAGAACCTCTGGCCATGTTATGGTGCATACCTGGATTTAGAGAAAATCGTTGGTCACATGCTTTTAAACTTCTCAAACAATAACCTACATGAAAATAGAAGGCATTTTTCTGGGACAGATTAAAGTACTGGAATACAACGGCAGAAATGTCACCACTGGCATATTCAAAGAAGCTGTTGAAGGGCCGGTAAAAGTTACTTTTCTGACCATAGAAGGAGATAAGCAGGCTGATCTAAGAGTACATGGTGGAGCAGATAAGGCAGTATACGCATATCCCACTGAGCACTATGAATACTGGAAAAGTGCACGACCTGACTTAAGCTTCGGCCCGGGAACTTTTGGAGAAAACCTGGCTGTAAGCGGAATGGAAGAAAGCTCCGTTTTCATAGGAGATGAATACCAGATAGGAAAAGTTACCTTCAAAGTTACTACGCCCAGAATGCCCTGTTTTAAGCTAGGCCTTAAAATGGGAGATCCTACCTTTATTAAGGATTTCCTGAAAGCCCATAGGACAGGCTTCTATTTTAAAGTTCTCCAGGAAGGCATGGTAGATATAGGTGATTCTATCCAGAAAATAGGAGATGATGGCTATGAGCTAAGTGTAAAAGAAGTAGCCAAACTTTATGCTGAGGAAAAGACTAATACTGCCCTCCTGCAGAAAGCCATAAACTCCCCTAGCCTACCTCAGGACTGGAAAGATCACTTTCAGCAAACCCTAAAAACGCTTACTTAGGTGACACATTTTTTTGACTTGAAAATCAAATTTTCTATTTTTAGTAACTGATTACGTAATTACTATCGGATGTCTTTTTTTGATGATGTAGGCGTACTTGCCTTAGGTACCCGATTAAGGATCCTAAGCGAAAGAATGGCTAAAGATGCCTTTCGTGTATACGAGATGTATGGATTAGACTTACATCCCAAATGGTTTCCTGTTTACCGGATTTTATCAACTACTGAGTCTAAGCGGGTAACAGATATAGCCAAAGAAATAGGGCATTCTCACGCATCCGTGAGTAAAATCATCAAAGAGATGAAAAAGGAGGGAATCCTAGAAGAGGGTAAGGATAAAACAGACGGGAGAACCACCATCGTCTGCTTATCAGATAAGGGAAAAGAACTACTTCCACTAGCCCTCACGCAATTTAAAGATGTGGAGGGAGCTACCAAACATGCTCTCAGCCAAACTCAACACAATATTTGGAAGGCCATAGAGGAGTGGGAATATATTCTGGACCAGCAATCACTATTTAACCGAGTCAAATCCCAAAAGAAAATGAGAGAATCAGAAGCCATCGCAATTGTTCCTTTTGAAGCTACCCATAAGCAGGCATTCAGAGACCTGAATGAAGCCTGGATCAGTCAGTACTTCACCATGGAAGAATCTGACTACAAAGCCTTGGATCATCCTTATGAGTATATTATAGATAAAGGGGGCTACATCTTCACTGCCGTCATGGAGGAAGAACCGATAGGCTTTTGTGCCCTCATCAAAATGGAGGACGAAGAATTTCAGTTTGAGTTAGCCAAGATGGCAGTGAGTCCCAAGGCCCAGGGAAAAGGCATAGGCTATAAACTAGGTAAAGCAGTTATCCAAAAAGCCAAGGAAGTGGGTGCGAAAAAAGTCTACCTGGAAAGCAACACCAAACTTAAGCCCGCCCTCAACTTATATAAAAAACTGGGCTTCGAAGATATCCCCAACCGCTATTCACCCTATGAAAGATGTAATGTACAGATGGGGATAGAAGTGTAATTGAAGATCCTAAGCTCGGAGGACTTCTGCAGGATCTTTGTTAACCGTTTCTCTGGCAAGAAGAGATACCAGGCTCACGACAAGTCCCAAAGCCACTACCCCAATCAACACAACCACCATGGGCCTGAGGGCGATTTTAAAGGCAAAGCTCTCCAGCCATCTGGATGCGAAAAATAGAGCAATGGGAATAGAGATACTAGTGGCCACCAATACCAGAATGATAAACTCACGGTTTAAGGTTAGCAGAATATGCCGGATAGAAGCCCCTAACACCTTTCTTATGCTTATCTCCTTCTGTCGGTTAAATGCCATATGAGAAACGATTCCTACTAGCCCCATAAATGCGAGCAAAATGGTCAGCAGGCTTAGTACGCCCATGAGTAGACCAGACCGCCTTTCAGCTGTATAGAGATTACTGATTCTCTCTTCTAAAAACATAGGATCAAAGGGGATAAGGGGCTCTACCTTTTCGTACTCAGCCTGGACTTTTTCCAAGGTCTTCCTCCAATCATCCGTCTGTAG
>JBCDBC010001141.1:0-2295 GCA_039184535.1 Bacteroidota bacterium
AAAAATTGAGATGATAAAGTGGCTTTTACATAGAATTAAGGGAGATAAGATCATCTGGTTGTTGATCTTCTCACTGGCAGTAGTAGGCCTACTGGCTATTTACAGTGCTTCTAGTGCCCTGTCCTTCAGACAGGCAGGAGAAGACACAGAATACTACATGCTGACCCACATCATTCAGCTGATCATGGGCTTTGGCGTCATGTATGTGGTTCACCTTTTGAACTACAGAGTGTTTGCCAGAATTACCCAGATCCTGCTGGTGGTAACCATCCCCTTACTTTTATATACCATTTTAAAAGGAAGTGAGATTAACGAAGCGGCCCGTTGGGTAACCATTTTTGGGCAATCCTTTCAGCCTTCTGAGTTAGCGAAAATCACCCTCATCATCTACTTGGCAAAACTACTTACGCAAAGGCAAGATGTGATCAAGGACTTTACGGAAGGCTTCCTTCCCGCCTTATTCTGGGTAACAGTGATTTGTGGGTTGATTGCCCCGTCTGACTTAAGTACAGCCGGTCTTATGTTCATCACCAGCCTAATGATCATGTTCATTGCTGGAATAGACTCTCGTTACCTGGCCATGCTGGTCATGGTAGGAGGCTTTGCGGTTATGGTGCTCTTCACCACTGCTAAAAGATCTGCTACCTGGAAGAGTAGAATGAATGATTATGTGGAGCGTGTCAGTAATAGTGAGTATGATGGAAACTATCAGATTACCCAGGCTAAGATTGCCTTGGCAACGGGAGGACTGCTAGGAAAGGGAGTAGGTAAAAGTACACAGAGAAACTTTTTGCCGCATGCACACGCTGACTTTGTATATGCCATTATCATAGAAGAATATGGACTAGTGGGAGGAATCGTAGTGCTGGTCTTATACCTACTGCTGCTTTTCAGATGTATAAGTATTGCCTCTCTAAGCAAAACCTTTGGGGCACTCATGGCTTCGGGCTTAGCTTTTTTGCTAGTCCTTCAGGCCATCATCAATATGGGCGTAACTGTAGGCCTGCTTCCGATCACAGGCCTGACACTTCCAATGATCAGTATGGGAGGAACTTCTATTCTGTTCACTGCCGTGTCATTGGGAATAATTCTAAGCGTAAGTAGGGATGCATTAGAAAATGCACCGGTAAAAAGTAAAAGAAGAAGTCAGAATCTTCAGATAGCCATTAAATGAGCCAGAAGAAACTACATATCATCATCTCTGGTGGAGGCACAGGCGGCCATATCTTCCCGGCAGTATCTATTGCCAGGGAGTTGAGACGTCGTGATCCTGAGACAGAGATTTTGTTTGTTGGGGCAGAAGGAGGAATGGAGATGGATCTGGTTCCTAAGCAAGGATTTGAGATCAAGGCAGTCTGGATAAGCGGAATACACAGGCAGATCACCTTGAAGAATATCATTCGCAATCTGTCATTCCCTGTAAAACTGGTAGTTAGCCAATTGCAGGCAAACAGAATAAGAAAAGAATTTCAGCCTGAAGCAGTAGTAGGCGTAGGTGGATATGCCAGTGGACCTATGGGAAGAGTGGCTAGCAGAGCAGGAGTTCCATTGATCATTTGTGAGCAGAATGCCTATCCAGGTCTAGTGAATAAATGGCTGGCACCTAGGGCCGAGAAAGTACTTCTGGGAAATGAAGCAGCCTCACGCTACTTCGAAAAAGAAAAGGTAGTGGTTACAGGTAACCCTATCAGGAAGTTTGAACTGAAAGATAGAACAGAAGCTATAGAGGAGTTTGGGATGGATCCAGCCAAGCCAGTGGTCCTGAGTTTAGGAGGAAGTTTAGGCGCCTTGAGGTTGAATAATGCCTGGAGAAATGGATGGCAAGAATTAGTGGAGAATGGTATTCAGCTTCTATGGCAAAGTGGGAAACGCTACTACCAGACTTTGTACAAGGAGTTTCTCGGACATACCTCTGTGAAGCTTATGGCCTTCATAGATGATATGGCTACAGCCTACAGTGCGGCGGACCTGGTGGTAAGTAGAGCAGGGGGGAGTACCATTTCAGAATTGATAGACCTTTCCAAGCCTTCTATTCTGGTGCCTTCACCCAATGTCTCGGAAGACCATCAGACCAAGAATGCCAGGTCGCTTTCCGATAAAGGAGCAGCCCTGTTACTGGAAGATGTAGTGGCAGAGGAGAAGTTGGCAAAGGAGGCCATCAGCTTATTGACAAATGAGGGTAAGCTGGAAACAATGAAGAAAAAGATAGCAGGTATCGAAAAACACGATGCCGCTAAAGAAATAGTAGATCAGATCTTTGACGTACTGAAACAGCAATGAGGAGTAAGGCAGACG
>JBCDBC010001142.1:0-2289 GCA_039184535.1 Bacteroidota bacterium
GAGTCCTCCTATAGATATGGTCGGAAATAGGTAAAATTACTTATCACTCTCTCCCATTACTGGATCTAAAGACCCAATCAACACTACCGTATCAGCTAGCATACTACCTTCCATCATGGTTTCTAATGACTGAAGATTGGTGAAGGAAGGGGAGTTGATATTACATCTCCAGGGAGAGCCTGTTCCGTCAGATATTAGGTGGAAACCTAGTTCACCTTTAGGTGCTTCAATAGCGTGATAAATTTCTTTGCCATCCGGAGGAATCACCCCTACATCTGTCATCATAAAGTCGTGGATCATTCCTTCCATGGAATAGTAGACCTCATTTTTGGAGGCGTAGGTGTGTTTGGCATTATCTACACGTATATCCCCCTCAGGCATTTTTTCTATGAGCTGATCAAGCATCTTAGCACTTTCTTCCATCTCATCCAAGCGTACCAGGTATCTGGCCAGACAATCGCCTTCTTCTCTAATGCAAACATTGAAGTCCAACTCATCATACACCAGATAAGGCTCAAATGTTCTGATGTCATGAGCCACGCCGGAAGCACGCAGATTAGGTCCTGTTATCCCCAGATCTATGGCTTGTTCTGCCGTAAGAACCCCTACATTCTTGTTCCTGTTAAGCCAAATACCATTGTTGGCGAGAAGATTCCTCCAACCTTCTAGTTCTTTTTTGAAATTGTCATTCCATTCCTTGATGATTTGGATGACTTCATCTTCCAAGTCAAACTGTACACCTCCTATTCTACAGTGACTAACTGTGAACCTTACCCCAGCCATCTTATCAAAGATATCATATAGGATTTCTCTCTCTCGGAAGGTCCACATAAACATGGAAATGGCTCCTGCATCCATTACCATAGTACCCATCCACAATAGGTGAGAGGAAATTCTCGCTAGTTCGCAGGCTAGTGTCCTAATGTACTGAGCTCTAGGAGGAGCTTCTATCCCCACCAGCTTTTCTACTGCCAGGCAGTAAGCTACATTATTAGAGTAGGGGGAGAGGTAATCCATCCTATCTGTGTAGGGCATGAATTCCTGAAAAGTCTTGTTCTCAGCTATTTTTTCTATTCCTCTATGTAGGTAGCCTACATCTACCACAGATTTGGTAATTCTTTCTCCATCTACCTGAAGAACAGCTCTCAACACTCCATGCGTAGCCGGGTGTTGGGGACCAAGATTAATGACCATTTGTGTTCCTAATGGGTCATTGTCCACCTCTACAGATGTATGCTTATCCTCCAGGCGTTTGTATACCGCTTGCTGATGCTTAGGAAAGAAAGCAGAGTGCGTTTTGCTGAGGATGCTTTCTTTAGATGGAAAAATTTCGTTGCTCATCTGTATTCTTTATGTGCTAGTCGAACTGATGATTGCTACTAAACAAAATAAGGACCAATTTGCGACTTGTAAAAGTTTATAACAAGGGAATAGTGTTCAATAAAGTATTTCCCGAGTATGTGGCCCTGTTATAAGAACCTTCTGACAGAAAAATGGTTTTGCATCCAGCCGCCAAACCAGCTTCTACATCCGTAGTCTTATCGCCTATCATCCAAGAACTTCCAAGATCTATGTTGTGCTTGGCTGCTGCCTTCTCTAGTAATAGAGATGATGGTTTTCTGCAAAGGCAATTAGAACCATGATCTGGATGATGAGGACAAAAAAAGACATCCTGAATATGTATATGTTCTGATGCCAGTCTGGCCAATAAGGCGTTATGCAGTACGTCTACATCTTCCTTCTTATACATCCCTCTTGCGATTCCACTCTGGTTAGTAATAATGATGAAGATATATTTTCCTTGAAGTTCTTGTAAAAAAGGAATGATCTCTGCTCTCAGGATGAGATCTTCTATTCTCCAAACGTAGCCGCTATCAACGTTAATAACTCCATCTCTATCTAAAAATAAAGCCTTTCTTGGTGGATTCATGCCACAGATATTGAGAAAAGAAAGGATCTAAGATACATTAAATTAGCTGGAATAGCCTAGCTTGGACTTCTTCAGAATTATGCTGAGAAAAATAAAAATATGTGTAATTTCACCTCTGGTAAGTCATGGGAATTTAGGTTAAGTTATAAGTATCTATTCGCCCAACAGATTCCAGATACGAAAGAAGATCTTTAAATAATGATCACAAGAAGGCAGATTCGATCAAAAGTAATGCAGGCTGTGTATGCATGTATTACCTCAGGCCAAAAACCTGAGGAAGTATATGAGATTATCCTCAAGGAAATGGAAGATGAGGTAGTAAGTCTTGAGCAGAAGAAAAAACTCTCAGGAGATGCTAA
>JBCDBC010001143.1:0-2282 GCA_039184535.1 Bacteroidota bacterium
CTACTTTTTAGACGAACCGTCATATTTTCTTTCCAGAAAAATCTTCTAACTTCTAAGCTGAAACTTAAATCAACTGCTAATGCGCTTCTATTTCCTTGTATTCTTGTACGTATGTACTCATCCGTTAATAGCTCAGGAGCATACTGAGCTTATCATCAAAAATAAGATAGATCATCTCTCTAGCTTGGCCAGAGAACCTATGGTGGCGGAGCATCCCAATGGATCTTTGTTTGTAACGGGTTACACAAATGGGACCGATAGCCCCCAACTTTGGGAGAGCAAAGATGGAGGGAAAAACTGGCAAGCAGTCTATGTAGGATCAGCTGAGGATGGGGCTCAGGGAAATTCTGACGTCGATTTATTTATTGATGATGAGGGGAATATTTTTCTCCTGAGCATGACGTATACTAAGCTGCCGGAGGATCTGGAAAACTTTGATTTCTCCACCATGAAAGGGGAACAAATCACTCTAGGAGTGAGTAGGGATGAAGGTCAAAGCTGGGACTGGCAATTTATTTCAAGAGGAGACTATGATGACAGGCCCTGGATCACAGCTACCACAAACGGGAACCTCCACATCATTTGGAATGATGGGAAAGGGGTGCACCACAGGGTTAGCAAGGATGCTGGTGAGAGTTGGGATGAGATGCCCGCAGTAAACCCTAAAGGAGGCTCCAGCCACATGACAAGCGGTCCTGATGGACAACTTGCAGTAAGGGTATCGCCCATGTCAGCTTCCGGTTTTCAAATGGATGAAGGAGTAGATTTGATCAGACTGAGTCTGGATCAGGGTGAAAGCTGGAAAGACGTGAGTCTCCCCGGTAATAGAGACTGGAATCAGGACATGAGTGGCATTCCAAGGTGGGTAGAGCCGCTGGCCTTCGACACGGATAATACCCTCTACGCTATGTGGAGTGAGGGAAGCCAGATGAAGCTGGCTAAGTCTGCTGATAATGGTGACAGTTGGGAGGAGTTTATCATTTCTCAAGGTCAGGATACCACTTACTTCCCTTATATGGTGGCCAGTGAGCAGGGATTACTGTGTACATGGCTGTCTGGCTTTAGCGAAAACATTCGGCACCATGCTGCTGTAGTTAATATAGATGAAGATGTGGTGAAAGTGCATAGTATAGACCCACAGAAACTGGATATCTGGTCTCGCTTTGCTGTAGGGACTTATGAGCGATATACGGGAGGGGAGTATTTTCCGATCATTCCGCTATCCAATGGAAACATAGGCATGGTAACCACCATCCAAAATGCAAAAGCAGAACGGCTGGGCTTTAGTTGGTGGGAGCTAAAGTTGAGTGCATTCTAATGAGTTGAATAAAGAATAAAATGGAACAGGAATCCTGGGAACTTGAACGCTACTGGACAGAAAGGTATGATAATCGCATGACAGGTTGGGACATTGGCTATCCCTCCACTCCACTAGTAGCATACATAGACCAGCTCATCTCCAAAGAGTTTGACATTCTCATACCGGGAGCTGGGAATGCCTATGAAGCAGAGTATCTTCATCAGCGAGGCTTTAACAAGGTGCATGTGTTAGACATTTCTACCTTCCCTTTACAGGCGCTGAAAACCCGTGTTCCGGACTTTCCTGAGCATCATCTGATTCAGGAGAATTTCTTTATGTATGAGGGGCAGTATGACCTTATTTTCGAGCAGACCTTTTTCTGTTCTTTTGAACCTTTGCCTGAAACCAGATCCCTTTATGCAAAGAAGATGGCTGAACTCCTTAAGCCAGGCGGTAAGTTGGTAGGACTGTGGTTTAAGCATCCGCTAGACGTAGCCTCCGGCAGGAGACCCTTTGGCGGATCAAAGGAAGAGTACATAGGCTATTTAGCTCCCTATTTTGAGGTAAAGGTATTTGAAGATTCTCATAACTCTATCAAGCCCAGAATGGGTAATGAATTATTCGGGATTTTTCAGAAGAAGATTTAGGTCTAAGCAGGCTCCTTTAATACAGCTGTGAATACGCTCCCTTTGCCTGGTTCTGATACCACTTCGATCTCCCCGTTGAGCTTTTCTACAAGATGCTTAGTAAGGGTTAGGCCAAACCCTCTACCCTCATATTCTTCCTGAGAATGAAGGCGCTGAAATGGGAAGAAGATTTTATCCTGGTAATTCTGGTGTATACCTATCCCGTTATCTGCTACACTAATCCTAACTTTCCCATTCTCTTTATTCCCGGAAACGGTCACTTGAGGCACTTTCTTTTGGTTGTATTTAAGCCCATTGCAGATCAAGTTTTGCAGGATAATTTTCATGTATTTTTC
>JBCDBC010001144.1:0-2261 GCA_039184535.1 Bacteroidota bacterium
CCTCAATTCAAATGGACATGATTTTGTTTGGCAGGTATCCCCTTATCATGACACCCTTTGGGTGAACCAAACTGCACCGGGTTCTGATGACGCGATTCCTGCCTACGTAGTAAAAGACAGAAATGGCCAATGGGGGAAACCACACCCTATTAAAATAAAAGGCTTTGAGTATAAGGGGAATTACAAAGACTATTTCATGACCCCCCAAAGGATCATTTTACTTCCTAATGAGGGCGAAAAAACACACGGAGGATCAGATATATATGTTTGTTTCCCCATAAATGATACGACCTGGTCTGAACCCCTCAATATGGGAACGACCATTAACTCCTTTGGAGATGATGATGCCCCTTATCTGGCACCTGACGGGAAAACCCTCTACTTCAACTCTAATGGACACGGAGGCTATGGTAACCACGATATTTTCATGTCTACCCGTCTGGATAATAGCTGGACAAAATGGTCAGAGCCTGTAAACCTAGGACCTCCGGTGAATACAGCCGGTTATGATTTTGACTTCACCATGGACGCCAAGGGTGAGAATGCCTACTGGGGAAGTGATAAGGACACCTATGGAGATATGGACATCTTCAGGTTGGATCTGACTGATTGCCAGTTGGACGTTTTCCCCAAAGGGGATCAGTCTTTATGTCAGGGAGATGAGTTAACCCTAAGTGCAGGATTTGCTCATGTACAAAGAAATGTTTCCTACCAGTGGTTTAAGAATGGCACTCCCATCCAGGGAGCTAATGAAAAGTCTCTCAAAATAACTCAGGAAGGGTATTATGCCCTGGAAAGGACCAAGGATGGATGTAAAAGGAGGACTATCCCTCAAAAAGTCCAGTATGCACCTGCCCCGGAAGCCAATATGCTGATCCCTTCTCAGGTGATCTGTCAGGATGATTCTGTCAATCTGAGAGCTATTATGTCTGAGACAGGAGTAACCTATCAGTGGAGAAGAAATGGGCTGGAACTACCTGGAGAAACAGACAAGTTTTTGACAGTGAGAGGGCCCGGAGAATATCAGGTTCAAATATCCAATCAGTATTGTTCTTCCCTTTCTGAAGTAGCTAACATCGAACGCCTGGGAATGCCCCGTATCTTTTTTGCCAGGGATACTGTAGCTACTTCACGCCTCAAAGTGCCCAAGTGGGACTGGACAAATAGACTGTCTTCGCAGAAAGGAGAAGTCTACATTAGAGACATAGCCATAGGACAGAACCAACAGGCTTCCGTCTTGTATGTGGAAAGTGATAAAAAGGGAAGGTTGAAGGAGTTTGTAAGAACCTTCTTTCCGGGAGGTCCCCAAAAAGAACTGTTGGCAGAGCGGAAGATTTCTACCATAGGAGATCAGTTCCTGGCTGTAGATGCTGATGGAAATACCATCGTTACCAGTAACGAAAGCTACCTGGCTAAATATAGCCCTTCAGGTAAGCTCCTTTGGAATTTGGATGAAAGAAGGCTGAAAGTCAATGGAGTAGCTACAGATGGGAATGGGTACATATACACCATGGGTAGGTACAAGGAAGCCTTAACCATAGAAGGAAAAACTTATGAGGCCACTTCCAGAGGAAACTTGTATCTGGTGAAACATTCTCCCCAGGGAGAAGTGATATGGGTTAAGACTTACTCCATTGACTGGTATAAGCATGACTTTGGAAATGCAGTACATGTGGATTGCCAGGGAAATGTCTACATAGCGGGTGGATTTAAAAGTATTGCCAACTTCCGGAAAAGAATCCTGAGAGCACCTTTAGGCGGAGGTAGTTACTTCCTGGCTAAACTCTCCAAGGAGGGAGAACTCATCTGGAGTCGGAAAATCAACACTGAAAAAGTAGACTTTAAAACCTGTGATGCCTATACAGATTGTGATGGGAACAGCTACCTCATGCTAAACTATAAACTGGTCAAATATGATGCTGCCGGAAAGGTGCTCTACGAGGATGTACTTAAGGCTCCCGGAATGCCCCATAAGCTGAGAATTAGTGCTGCCAGAAAGGAATTATTCATTTCAGGTACCACCAGTGATAAGCAGGACTTATTTGTTACAAAACTGGAAAGAGGAGGAAATCAGGTGCTTCTATGGAAAACCAGAGGAACTAATGTAAAAGACTGGCACCTACCTGCCGTAGGGACAGATCCCCAGGACAATGTGTACGTAGCTGGAATTAGTGATAAAAACCTACCTCCCGGCATCTCTATGGCAGCGCCTGGAAATTCTTCCGCCTTCATAGCCAAGTATGGTAGACCCAGACCTGAAA
>JBCDBC010001145.1:0-2258 GCA_039184535.1 Bacteroidota bacterium
CAGGACGAATTTTCAGAAGGAGTACAAACCATAGAGGTTGACACTACTTGGCTGGACAAGCAGTTTGCCCCCATCAATCCGGCCTTCAGGTCTCTAAGCTTTACCTTTGAGAGAGAACAACCTGACAAACTCATTCTTAGCCGCTGGGAGATAGCTTCAGAGAATGAGGCTATTCTTTATTTTAGCCAGGCTGTAGATCCTACTACTTCACTGGAAATTGAGAATTATACCATTAGCCCCTTCGGCACTATCAGTGCTGTGGAACCTTTTGGGGAGAATGATGATGCCGTTAAGCTAACCCTATCAGAAGCCAGGCTAGGAGCTTTGGGATTTCCAGTTACCATAACCGTAAATGATGTATGTACCTTCACCGGAGTATGCATCTCGGAAGATGGAAATACAGCTACCTTCTCTTCCAATAAGTCAAACCTTACGGAAGTGTATGTGTATCCTAATCCCGTCAGAAATCATGGCGCTTTTGAAGGAGTCAGGTTTGCGAATCTTACTCAGCAAGCAACCATCAAGGTCTACACGATTTCTGGTAGATATGTTATAGCTCTGGAAGAAACGGATGGAGATGGCGGATTACAATGGAACTTGAGAGATGTGGGCAATAACAGAATCAGTCCCGGAATCTACCTCTATCATGTATCCACTAATCAGGAAGGCATAGAGGAGTTTGTAGGGAAATTCACCGTAGTGGAATAAAAATTGACGATACGAAAGAAAGGTAGCGTTTCTTACATACTAGCATATAGGGTTTTTCTGTACTTTCGTAAGAATAAGTGGTGCCTTAAGCGCATACACACAGTTAACAAACAACATGGCCAAAACCTCCATCAAGTACCTGGATCCGATAGTAGTCAGCAAACTCAAAAATATCGAAATAAAAGCCAGACTTATCGTTGAGGGCTTCATTACAGGTTTGCACAAAAGTCCGTACCATGGATTTTCGGTGGAATTTGCTGAGCACAGACCTTATAACCTTGGAGAACCTCTGAGGAATATTGACTGGAAGGTATTTGGGAAAACGGATAAGCTTTTCTCCAAGCGCTACGAGGAAGAAACCAACCTGAGATGTCAGATAGTGCTGGATGTGAGTGATTCCATGCGCTATCCCCAAAAGCTAAAAGGCTTTAATGGCGTAAGTAAACTGGAATATGGAGCTTATCTAGCAGCATCCCTACAATATCTCATGATAGGCCAGAGAGATGCTGCTGGAATGACACTTTTTGATGAAGAGATCACCTTCTACGCTCCCTCTAAAGCTAAATATTCCTGGCTGATACCCATGTATAAAAAGCTGGAAGAAGTAGTCCAGAATGTAGAACTCTTTACTCATAAGACTGCTACAGCCAAGGTCCTCAATCAAATAGCCAAAAAGTTTAATCGCAGGTCTTTTGTGGTACTCATCACTGACCTGTTTAATGAGCAGGAACATACTGATAAACTCTTCAAGGCCCTTCAACACCTTAGACATGAAAGGCATGAAGTACTGGTTTTCCACCTGCTAGACAGAAAAACTGAACAGGAGCTTGAGTTCCCAAACAGGCCTGTCATTCTCCAGGACATGGAAAGTGGAGAAAAAATAGAGGTAAATCCTCACCAGATCAGGAAGCAGTACCAACACAACATCAAACACGCCAACGCCCGATTCAAACAAAAGTGCTACGAGTTTAATATCTCCTTTGTGGAAGTAGATATCAGAACACCTTATGATAAAGTTCTGACAGATTATCTACTAAAGCGAAGAAGCCTCAAGTAGCAATAATTTAACCTAAACCCAAGTCGTTAAAGGGATATGAAAGTAGTCTTTTCCCTACTCTTAACTTGCTCTCTTACATGCTCTTTTGCCCAAATGATGAATAGCCGATCAGGCATGGTTTCTACCTCAGAAGCTGCCAGATCATATTTTCAAAAAGGATACACAGCTCTTCAAGCCAAGGAATATCAGGCTGCCAAAGGCTATTTTCTCAAGTCTAATCAGGAAGACCCCAAATTTGTGGATGCTATGGACTATCTGGCGGAAACATACCGGGACTTATCCATGCTGGACAGTACTATTTTCTATTATGAGAAATCCCTTAAAATCTATCCAAGGAATCTGATTACGCATCAGAACCTGGCTGCGGCATACCAGCTAAAATCAGAGTATAACGCTGCCATTCTCCAGTACAAGAACCTTCTCCTCTACTATCCAGGATATCCAGAGGCCTATTATGGTATGGCTCTGTCCTATTTCAATATGGGAAAGTATG
>JBCDBC010001146.1:0-2252 GCA_039184535.1 Bacteroidota bacterium
GGAAGGATCTGCCAATGCGTCAATTCTTCCGGCAGTTAACTCCAACCCAAATAAATCCGGAGCGTCAGGTTCCATGAAAGAACCTGTAGCCATAAAGACATCATCATCTACTCTCAGAATATGTTCCCAGGCCCATGTACCTGATACTACCTGACTGAAATGGTTTCCGTAGGAGGTCCGAAGTTCTTCGCTGGTAGCAAAGGGCATATTCATCCAGGTTTCCGTCTCGTCTGCGTACACGCGATGCTGATACAGCCAGCCTATCTCATCATAGTTGTCGTGATAGGTGTTGAAGGTAAGCTCATCATATATCCATAACCCGATCAGCATGGCTACGGCTATTCCCAACCCTAAGCCGCCAATATTGATGAATGAATAGCCCCTGTTTTTTAGAAGGTTTCGCCAGTTGATAAGTAAATAGTGCTTTAACATAATGGTCTGTCTAGGGAAAAAATCCAATTGTTTGATCGCAAAAGGGCGAACGTACTGACTGACTTCGTACCAATATGACAGCTTGGCTCGTCTGCTGGACCTCTCTTCCAGTCGGGTCCAAAACTTCTCCTCCAAGTCTCCCTCAACTTCCTCCAGTAACTCTTCTTTCAGGAAGAATCTCAGAAACCGATGGGCAAGTTTAGGAGGAGGTATGTATTCTTTCTCCCTTCCTTGCATACTAAATGAAATTCAGGTTACCAGAAGAAAATGCTGGATACTGACTCCAGAGGGACATTCTCAATTCCTTTGCGTCTGCCAGGGCGCTATGACCTGCAGCCGTAATGGAATAAATCCTCTTTCTTCTTCCCCCTCTTTTAGCAGTGGACTCTCCCATTTCAGATTTTAAGAATCCTTTTTTACTCAGCCTGTCAAGGGTAGAATGAACAGCTCCAATAGATACGGCTCTTCCTGTTTGTTCTTCAAATTCTTCAGAAATCTTAAAAGCATAGGCCTCTTTCTCCAGTATGCCTACTATCAGCAACAAGACTTCTTCAAATTCTCCTAGTCGGGTTTCTTTCATATTACCTTCTAAATTGTAGAACAAATTTAGGAAGAATCAGTCATTTGTTCTTCATTATAGAAACAAATAATTCAAAAAGGGTTGCAGCAAAAATAAATTTGGTAAGCGAGCTGACATTAAGTTGCCTGACTTTCAGTACATTTGGCTCAAAATATTTAAGATGGATTGGATACTTACCTCCTCTGATTTTGAGTTTTTAAACGCCCTGGAATACGCAGCCATTCGTAGACAAGTGATTTCTGTAGAATTTCAGGCAGAAGCGGGTGTGTGGCATTCTACATTTATAAGAGGGGTTGAAAACGAAAATGGAGGTATAATAGTTATCACCTCAAAAGGAGAGAAAATTCCACTAGGTCATATCAGTCGGATTTCTCCCTCATTCAAGGAGATAGATATAGAAGCGATAGGATGTTTGTGTCATTGATTTTGCTGAAAGAGCTAATTATTGAGACCAACAGAAAATCTTAATAGCAGCTTCTACGTATGTAAAGACCAATAAAATCCATTAAACAATCACAACTTACATGAAGAACATGGAAAAATTCATCAAACAAGGACTTATCATGGCTTTGGGACTATTGATTTCTGTGGGTGTTTTTGCCCAGGGAAAACCCGGCCCGGCCAAAACTACCACTGCAGAAGTAGCTGGTACCACAGTAACGGTTAACTATTCCAGCCCTGGTGTGAAAGGAAGAACCATTTATGGAGACCTAGTTCCTTATGGAAAGACCTGGCGTGCAGGTGCTAATGAAGCTACTACAGTAGAAGTAAGCAATGACATTAAAGTAGAAGGAGAAGTTCTGGCTGCTGGTAAGTATGCTTTCTTCACCATACCTGGAGAAGAAGAGTGGACCATCATCTTTAACTCAGTTCCTGACCAGTGGGGTGCTTATAACCATGATCCTGCTAAGGATGTGCTACGTGTAACGGTAACTCCCAAGAAGTCTTCCGAGATGTATGAAAGGCTAGCTTATGAGGTGAATGGAAATACCCTTTCCCTTATTTGGGATAATGTGGAAGTTCCTGTTGCGCTGGCTACAGCAGAATAAGGAAGCTCCCGCTAACAAGAAAAGGGCCTGGCTCAGTATGAGTTAGGCCCTATACTTTTATGAGGGATATGCGCTTATCCGAGGAGTTCCTCCGCCCACTCAAATCCCTTACTTTTCGCATAATCCAAAGCGGTATGTCCTTCCTGGTCCTTAAGAGTAGCATCCGCTCCCTTATGAAGTAAAAACGCCAC
>JBCDBC010001147.1:0-2244 GCA_039184535.1 Bacteroidota bacterium
GACATTGCCCTCTTTTCTGCTGGAGGAGGGGTAAGTAAGAAGTTTGCCCCTAAGTTCGCAGAAGTAGGGACTAGGGTAGTAGATAACTCATCCGCATGGAGAATGGAAAAAGAAGTCCCTCTCGTAGTACCTGAGGTAAATATGGATTCAGTGAATGGTTCTATGATCATTGCTAATCCCAACTGTTCCACTATCCAAATGGTGGTAGCCTTGGCTCCCCTCCATCAGGCATTTACCATCAAAAGACTGGTTATTTCTACCTACCAAAGCGTGACAGGGACCGGGAAAGCAGCCGTAGACCAGCTCATGGGAGAAAGAGAAGGAGCAGAGCAAGTAGAGTCTGTATATCCCAGAAGAATAGACATGAACTGTATCCCTCACTGTGATATCTTCCTGGAGAATGATTACACTAAAGAGGAAATGAAACTGGTACACGAGACTCGTAAAATATTAGGCGAACCCAATATGCCTATTACTGCTACTGCTGTGAGAGTACCTGTAATTGGAGGCCATTCGGAAGCGGTAAACATAGAGTTTGAGAGTCCATTCACAGTGGAGGGTGTTAGAAGTATACTGGCTGATACACCTGGGGTAATTGTGATGGATGACCCTAAAAATCTCGTGTATCCTACTCCCCATGATGCCCATAACAAGAATGAGGTGTTTGTAGGAAGAATCCGTAGAGATGAGTCTATCAAGAATGGTTTGAACCTATGGATAGTATCTGACAATCTCAGAAAAGGCGCTGCTACGAATGCCGTTCAGATTGCAGAGGGACTCTTATCCAGCGGAAAGATATAAATGGAAGAATATACAAGATCTCAACTAGCCTCCCGTAATGGACAGGATAGAGAAGAGATTTGGGTAGCTTACAAAGGGGTCATTTATGACGTAGGAGAGAGTAGGCACTGGAGAAATGGGATACATTATAACCACTGGTCAGGACAGGACCTGACAGATGAACTTCCAGATGCCCCTCATACAGATCATGTGTTTAGTACCATGCCCGTAGTGGGGAAACTTGTTTCCTGAAACTACTTGAAAATAACGGGGAGGCTGGCAGTAGTTAGCTTCCCTGTCCATATCCCAAACTCAGCCGCCAAAGCATCCGGCTTATTCTCGTAGGTAGCCCTTAGCTTCCCCGCCAGAATTTCTCCATATAAATCGGGCAGCCCTTTCCATATGCCCGAGCGCATATCTATATCCAATACCAGACTTTCTCCAGCTGGTACCGTCCAATAATCTGCAAAGTCTCCATCCCAGTTAGTAGGGGATTTCTTGCTAATGGTAAAGCTGGTATCTGGATTGGAGAATGTGAGGGAAAGATTATAATAGCCCCATGAATTCCAGTCTTTCCAGATCTTAACAGGTACGGAACTGACATTCCTCAGAACCACATGGAAGCTCTTATACCTACTCATATCCAGCTCCCGCTGACCCTGTGGATTAGACTGAGGGATCACCAAACTGCATTCCAGTTGCTGGGCAGGAAGGACATACCAACTTACCAGCCAGAAGGTAATAGCAATAAAGAATGGGGTGTGCGTGCGCAACTAATTAGGATTTTGCCAGTAAAAAGTCCAGCCTGCTCTGAATGTGGGAAGGAATGTCAAAGCCCAACTCTGTAGCCTTTGCAAAGGCCGATTTAGCCTCTCTTCCTTTGTCCATCTTCAGATATGCCAGCCCCTTATAATAGTGAAAAATCGGCTTTTCCTTAAAATACTTCTTGTTCACATTGAAGTACTTAAGCGCCATTTTGTTGTCATCCAGCTCCAGGTAACATTTGGCAGCCAGCATTCTGGCATCAGCTGCATTTTCATTTCTACCTCCTGACAGGTAACTCCTCATGGCATTTTCACTATGAAGCTTGGCCTCCTCATACTTTCCCATATTGAAATAGGACAGAGCCATACCATAATAGGCCTCTGGATATCCCGGATAGTAGAGCAGAAGGTTCTTGTACTGGAGAATGGCTGCATTATACTCTGATTTTAACTGGTATGCCGCAGCCAGATTCTGATGCGTGATCAGGTTCCGTGGATAGATTTTAAGGGATTTCTCGTAATAGAAAATAGTGCTGTCCAGCATAGACAAGTCTCGGTATGTTTCCGCCAGATAATCCATGGCATCCACAAACTTGGGGTCTTCCTGATTAGATTTGAGAAAATAACCTTTGGCAGCCTGATATTCCTTGGCTTGAAGTGCTTGATATCCCTTTTGAAAATATGATCTGGCAGCTTCTGA
>JBCDBC010001148.1:0-2240 GCA_039184535.1 Bacteroidota bacterium
CCGTCATGATCATGACAGGGAGAGGCGGCTGGCCCCTAAATGCCATAGCCTTACCTGATGGGCGACCCATATTTGGCGGGACTTACTACCCTAAAGAGACCTGGATGGATATTCTCACCCAGGTTTCTGATATGACACGCACCAATCCCCAGAAAACCCTAGAGTATGCCAGTAATCTTGAGCAAGCCATACTGGATGGAGGAGATCTGCATAAAGCTCACAAAGCTTTTTCTCTTACAGAGGGAGAGCTGAATGACATGGTGGCCCACTGGATAAATAATATGGACGCCAAGTACGGAGGGAGAAAAACACAGGCTAACAAGTTTCCTCTTCCCATGAATAACCTTTTTCTCCTGAGATGTGCCTTTCTCATGGAGAAAAATGGAATGGAACTGGCTGATCAGGTACAGCATGCTGCAAATACCACTTTGGAGAAGATGGCACTTGGGGGGATTTATGATCAGGTTGGGGGAGGCTTTGCCAGATATTCTGTAGACGCCTTCTGGAAGGTACCTCACTTTGAAAAAATGCTGTATGACAATGGGCAGCTTATGAGCCTGTATAGTGAAGCTTATCAGGCGGAGAAGGATAAATCTTCTGCAAGGGCCCAGCTATACAAGCGAATGGTCTTTCAGTCGGCGGATTTCATGGAGAGAGAGCTTACCTCTCCTGAGGGCGGATGTTACTCCTCCCTTGATGCAGATAGTGAAGGGGTAGAAGGGAAGTTTTACGTATGGTCCTATGATGAGGTAGACCTGATCTTAGGTAAGAAGGGGAGGCTCTTCTCAGACTACCATAATATCCATCCCTATGGCAACTGGGAAGGGTCCAATATTCTCTTTGCTCTGGAAACAGAAGAAGAGTTTGCTGAAAGGTGGAAGCTGGATGTAGCTACCTTTAAGGCTGAGATGCAGGATGGGAGAGAGAAACTGCTGAAAGCAAGAGAAGGGAGAATTAGACCAGGGCTGGATGACAAGATACTGGCTTCCTGGAACGGACTGATGATGAAAGGGTATGCAGATGCTTACAGAGTTTTTCAGGAGAAGAGATTCCTGGAGAATGCCAAAGGAATAGCAGCTTTCATTAGGGAGAAGATGTATGATGGCGAGAAGCTGTCCAGAAACTACAAAAATGGAAAGGCTACCATTACTGCCTTCCTGGATGACTACGCCAATGTGATAGACGGACTGCTAGCCTTGTATCAGGTGAGTTTTGAGCAAGAGTGGTTGGACTTTGCGATTCAGCTCATCAGCTATGTGAAGTCGCACTTTTATGATGAAAAATCAGGTATGTTCTTGTACACTTCGGATACAGAGGAGGTATTGATTAAGCGGAAAATGGAGGTACAGGATGATGTTATCCCTTCTTCCAACGCCATCCTGGCACATGCTTTCCATACCCTTTGGCTATTTACCCATGAAGCAGAGTACCAGCAGTTCTACCAGCAGATGCTCGCCAATGTGAAGGAGAACGTAGTTTCCTCAGCTATGTGGCATGCAGCTTGGTCCCAGCTATTCCTCAAAGAATACTTCCGACATTATGAGGTAGCTATTACAGGAGAGAATGCTAAGACATTCAGGTTGGAATTAGCGAATAGTTACTATCCAAACCGGGTGTTTGCCGGGGATGTTAATGAGAATGATCTGCCCATCCTTCATCAACGGATGGCTGAGGAAACCACCGTCTATGTATGTGAAGGCTTTACCTGCCAGTTGCCGGTAAAAACGGTAGCGGAAGCTACACGACAAATGGATTTAATAGATTAATGTTATTTTGAGATGTTAATCCTTTCAACCATGCATAAAAGATACTTTTTCCCATTATTGATCCTATTAGTGGGACTACCTGTTTCACTTCTAGCCCAAAAGGATCCTATTCCCGTTCCACGTAAAAGTCCGGCGGCTACGGTTAGCCAAACCATTGGCTTTACAGATATGAGTATTTCCTATCACAGACCGGCAGCTAAAGGAAGGGTAATATGGGGTAAACTGGTTCCTTATAATCAGATGTGGCGTTCAGGTGCTAACGAGATCACTAGCATCTCTTTTGAGCATGAGGTAGAGATAGAAGGTAAGCCCTTACCAGCTGGAACCTATGGTTTGCATATTCTTCCAAAAGAGAATGAAGCTTGGGAAGTCGCATTCTCATCTAATTCTACAGACTGGGGGAGCTATAATTATCGTGAAGAGGAAGATGTGTTAAGAGTGAGTGTAAGCCCCACTATAGGCAATCCATATCAG
>JBCDBC010001149.1:0-2237 GCA_039184535.1 Bacteroidota bacterium
GCCGCTTCTAAGGTAATTCTTCCTATGGAAAATGAAGTGTCAGAGGCAAATGGAGGAGAGTTTAGCGTGAAGGTTAAGAAGTCTACTAAATGTATGGAGCTTTCTCCAGCGGAGGCTGAAGGAGAATTAAAAGTCCTTTATGCGTATGTCTCAGACGAGAAAGGGAGGAGAATGAAAAAAGGTGCTCATATAACTCTGGCCCTGTATGCTGCTCCTTTTGAGCAACTTGGATCACCCGTAAAGTACTTCTTTGGCAACCCTAACTGTAATGGAAATCAGTGGGTAGACTTCGAACTAAGCATTACGAATACTACCACCAATCAGGTCTGGAATCAAGAAGGGGATAGAATTATTCCTCTAATAGACGAGTTCGATCTGACGGGGACATTTACCCATGAGGAAACTACGCTTACTTACGCCAGCTTTGCTCCAGAGGCTGGGGAAGGGAAACGCCCGCTCATCATTTGGCTGCACGGTGGGGGAGAAGGTGGAACAGATGCTTCTATCCCTTTGATAGCCAATAGAGCTGCGAACTATGCTTCTCCTGAAATTCAGGCATATTTTGAAGGGGCTTATGTATTAGTTCCTCAAGCGCCTACTTTCTGGATGGATAGAGGAGATGGACAGTACACACGTGGAGATAAGAATGACAGGTATAATGAAAGCCTGATGGCCCTGATAAAGAACTATGTAGATAATACACCTAACATAGACCAGGACCGCATATATGTGGGTGGCTGTTCTAATGGAGGCTATATGACCTTGAAACTATTGTTACTGTATCCTGATTACTTTGCCGCAGCTTTTCCGTCTGCCCTGGCTTTTGGAGCCCAGTTTTTAACGGATGAGGATATCAACCGAATCAAGGATATCCCGATTTGGTTTATTCATAGCCAAGATGATCCGGTGACACTGGCCGACCAAACAGCTACTCCTGCCTATAAAAAACTGATGGAAGCAGGCGCTACCAATGTGCACTATTCTCTCTATGATCACGTAACAGACATTACCAACCAGTTTGGGGGAGAAGATTTCCATTATATAGGACACTTTTCCTGGATATATTCTCACACCAATAAATGTCAATTTGATTATGATGGCTCCCCCGTGAAGGTGGATGGACAACCTGTAAGCCTCATGGGCTGGATGGCCAGGCAAAGGAGATCAGCTAACTGATATAGCATTTATGGTACTGCAGGAAACTGCCATTTCATTTTCCGTTTGTTCTTAAGTAGAGCAAACGGAAAATTCTTATTTCTGATAATCAGCTTCTTACCTTCCAGCTGTCAAATAGTCAGCACTCCTCTACTAACTGAAATGAATAAAAGGCGTATATTCAGGTAATTCAATCACGTGATTTAAAGAATTACTTTAAGTATCTCCTGTTTCTCAAGGCGGCACCAGAGATCAGGAATGCTATGTCTCATTCTTAATACTTATTGATCTCATGAAAAGAAAAACCTACCCTTTAACCAGGGCAAGAGGAAGTCTTGCCTCCATCAAAACTTTTTGGGCAGTATGGAAAAACCCCTATTGGAATATGGGGGTGGTCTGCCTGCTTTCTTATCAGCTCCTGTCTATCAAAGTCCCTGATTTTGACTGGACTCACATTTGGCAACCTAAGGATCAGTTGTACCTGCTGAATGAGGCAGGTAGATTTATCCCTGACACAGAATCATTCTCCACCAAAGTAAAGGAGGTATCGCATGAACTTCAGATCCCACCAGAGTGGATCATGGCAGTCATGAAAGCAGAGTCTGGTTTTAACCCTAAGGTGAGAAACAAAAAAGGCAGTGGGGCAGTGGGACTCATCCAGTTTATGCCTGCTGTAGCTCAGGAGCTGCAGATAAGCCCAAGTGAGCTATCAGGAATGGAAGCCCATGATCAGATGACCTATGTACACAAATACCTACAACAAGTCCGGTCCCGATACGGGGAGTATCAAAACCTAACAGATCTGTATTTGGGGATCTTATATCCTAAGGCCAGGTATCAGGACCCGTGCTTTGCCCTATATGCAAAACCCGCTAAGTCCTACATGCAGAATGCTGGCCTGGATGAAAATGGAGATGGTGTGGTGAGTATTCACGACATAGATCAGCGGCTGAAACGGATGTTCCCAATTGCCTATGTGATCAACAAAGAAAAGGGGTAATAAAAAAAACCGGGGGACTCAATCTGTCTCCGACAGAGAATCAACCCCAGCCCTTGCTCTAAAAGCCAGGGAACTCGTGCAA
>JBCDBC010001150.1:0-2235 GCA_039184535.1 Bacteroidota bacterium
GCAGAAGAAATAGATTTCACAGCATCTTCATATGGTACACCATAGGCTACCGTAGTTCCGGCTGTGAAGGCAAGGTTCCTGGCATTAGCTACCCCGGGATATCCGATGCAATACTTAATTCCGGCTTCATGAAGCTCCATTGGAAGCTTATAGGGATAGCGTGTATCCTCATGATCCTTATCAGGCAACTCATGAACACCACTTACTACGATAGGAATCTCTTCATCCAGCAGAAAGTCTTTTATGAGCATAGCCTGACCTCCACCTACGATGGTGATATTCTTTACACCATTCTCTCTCAACATTTTCACGCCCTCCAACATTCCTTTTGCACTATTCTCATATAAAAATACTGCTTTAGAACCATCAAAGATCCCCTTCATAGCGGCCAGTTTTAGGTTAGTCGCAATTGGAGCAGGATTAGTGCTGTAGGCTTTGGCTTCAGCAAAAAGTGTTTTAAGCTCATCTATCACTTTTTCATACCCCTTGTTGGGTCTTCTATTTGTTTCCCCTAACCACCAACGGGGGCCAAAGTATTTGGGAGGCCAGTCAAGATGGATGGCATCATCCACCTGATAAGTCGCATCTTCCCAGTTCCAGGCATCCAATTGTACGATGGAAGAAGTTCCGGGAATCACTCCACTAGAAGGGGCGACCTGTGCCATCAGAATTCCATTATAACGATAGGTAGGAATCACCTCAGAGTCCGTATTGTAGGCTATGATAGAGCGTACGTTAGGGTTGTAAGCCCCTCTCTCAGAGTTATCGATGGTAGCCCTGACGGCGTTTACTTCCGTTAGCCCTAAACCTGATACCGGCAAAATGAAGCCGGGATAAATGTGTTTCCCGCTTACGTCTATGACCTCATATTCTGCCACACTTACGGCAGCGGCTATATTGGTAACAAGGCTAATCTTTCCATCTTTGAATCCTATCATGGAGGATTCTATCACTTCTCCATTCCCTAGGTGAGCAGTCGCCCCTGAAAGGAGAATAGGCTTATCATGAGCAGGTGCAGGTATGACACGTGTTTGCGCCTGAATCTGTATGGTAAAGGCTGCCAGTACAAACAGCAGCATAATGATATTTTTTATGTTCATGATCATAATTCTTAGTTGTGAAATAGGCTGCTGATTAATTTTCTCCATAAATGAATTCAGTCTCACATTCGAAGTGATGTCTCTTCCCTCTCCCATACTTCTGGGTTCCCTGCCCTGACTTCTTCGCATCCTTCATTTTGGCTATCAGACGGGCACGCTCGGCCTGAACTTCTTTCTTACGTTCCTGGTCATCAAACAAATCGAAATACACTGTCCCATCCACTATGGTCTTTTCTACCTGTGCATAAATAGACAATGGATGATTCGTCCAAAGCACCAGATCAGCATCTTTCCCTTTTTTGATACTTCCTAATCTATCATCCAGGTGAAGTAGTTTGGCAGGGTTGATGGTAACCATCTTCATACATTCTATCTCATCCAGGTCTCCATACTTGACAGACTTGGCCGCTTCCTGATTTAATCGGCGCATCATTTCCGGGTCATCAGAATTGATCGCTGTCAGTACACCTTCCCTAACCATTATCGTAGGATTATAAGGAATGGCATAACGCACTTCCCACTTAAAGCCCCACCAGTCAGAAAAGGAAGCTCCACCAGCTCCGTGGGCAGCCATTTTATCAGCTACCTTATAGCCTTCCAGGATATGTGTAAAGGTGTTCACTGTGAAGTCAAACTGGTCTGCCACTTTCATCAGCATGTTTACTTCTGATTGAACATAAGAGTGGCAGGAAATGAATCTTTCGCTATTGACAATTTCTACTGTCGCATCCATGGCCAAGTCCCTCCTTGGTGCTGAGGTAAGGGCTTTCTCTCTATCAGAAAGGGCATTATAGGTATTCCAGGCTTTCTCATAATCTTTGGCGGCCGTAAAGGCATCCACGAAGACCTGCTCTACCCCCATACGAGATTGTGGGTACCTGATAGAAGAAGAAGATCGTGATCGTTTTACATTCTCACCCAAAGCAAATTTGATGAACCCAGGTGCATCCTTGATTTTCAGTCCTTCTGGATCTTGTCCCCAGCGAAGCTTAATCAGGGCAGACTGTCCCCCAATGGGATTCGCAGAGCCGTGAAGAACCTGAATACTCGTTACCCCACCTGCTAATGCTCTGTAAATACCTTCATGTTCACTATCCAGCACATCCTCCATTCTTACCATGGCAGAATTTGTAGC
>JBCDBC010001151.1:0-2232 GCA_039184535.1 Bacteroidota bacterium
AGTTATAGAAAGTCCCACGTGCCAGTTCGCTCCCACTCACTATATCACTAATGGATGTCTCTTCAAAACCTTTATTGGCAAAAAGGGAGATAGCAGCCGATAGAATGGCCTGCTCATTACGCTTTTTATTTTCTGCCAGTTTACCCATAGACAAATGTATTTGAAAAAAATGACAGTTGTGTCATTTTTTTAGTATATTGGAAAAAAGGACAAACACTATGAAAAGAATTTGTGTGATAGGGGCAGGGCCCTCAGGTATCACGGCTATTAAAAATATTGTGGATCAAGGCCTTGAAGTAGTAGCCTATGACCGAAACGCTGAAGTAGGAGGAAACTGGATCTTCAATGAGAATGAAAGCCATTCCAGCGTATTTGAAACTACCCACATCATCAGTTCCAAGTCTCTATCCCAGTATGAGGATTTCACCTTTGATGATTTTGGATCATCAGTGGCAGACTATCCTTCTCATGACGAGCTTAGGAGGTATTTTCAGGCCTACGCCAAGAAATTCAACCTCTATCCCCACATTCAATTCAATACCCTGGTCCATAAATGCGAAAGGGTAGATGATACTACCTGGCATGTTACCATAGAGCAAAACGGAGAAACACGCACAGAGACTTTTACAGACTTAGTGGTGTGTAATGGGCATCATTGGCAGCCTCGCTATCCTGAGTATCCGGGAGAGTTCACGGGTACTTTCCTCCACTCTCACCATTACAAAAAAGCAGAGCCCTTCAGAGGACAAAAAGTGCTGGTCATAGGAGGAGGTAATTCTGCCTGTGATGTAGCGGTAGAGACCAGTAGAGTGAGTGAACAAACCTCTATCAGTTGGAGAAGAGGATATAGAATCATTCCCAAATTTATGATGGGTAAGCCAGTAGACGTCCTTTCTTCCCGCTTTTCATTTCTGCCTACCAAGCTGAGAATGGGTATGTCAGAACTGCTGGTGAAGATAGCCATGGGCCCTAATAAACTCTATGGTTTGCCCAAGCCTACTCAGGGAATTACGGCTACCCATCCAACCGTAAACAGTGAACTGCCTTATAAAATCCGTCATGGTAAAGTGAAGCCCTATGGTGACATAGAACGCTATGAGGGCAAAACGGTCCACTTCAAAGACGGTAGATCTGCAGAATTTGATACCATCATAGCTTGTACAGGATTTGTGTTAGCCCATCCATTTTTTGAAAAGAATTTTCTAGACTATTCTTCGGGACCTGTACCGCTGTATCTGAAGATGTTCCATGAGGAGTACAACAATTTGTACTTTATAGGGATGTTCCAGCCATTAGGGTGCATTTGGCCAGGCTCAGAGCTTCAGGCCAAGATAGCTGCTAGAGAATTAGCCGGAAAATGGCAGCGTCCTAATAATATGAGCGCCTTGTGCCAGCGTGAAATTACCCACCCACATTTTAAGCAGGTAAAGTCTGGTAGACATACCATAACAGTAGATTTTCACACCTTTGTGAGGGATTTGAAAAAGTATCTTCCTAAAGACTATGTGAGCAAAGAACCAGTCAAAGAGTTGGAAATGCAAGCCTAATGAAGGAACCTATTCTCTTTGTACATGGTGTGAGTCATGGGGGTTGGTGTTGGGAAGAACACTTCGCTCCTTACTTCCGGAGTAAGGGATATGCATGTTATTGTCTGGATCTAAGAGGGCATGAAGTACCAGGAAGTAAGGAAAATATTAATCATATTTCCTTCTCTGATTATGTGCGAAATCTTGAGGAGGCAGTAGCTCAGCTAGACCAACCTCCCATTTTGGTAGGTCATTCCATGGGAGGACTGGTGGTACAAAAATATTTGGAAAATGCTAGTTGTTCGAAGGCCATTCTACTTGCCCCCATCCCCCCTTCAGGTTCCTGGAAAGCCAGCCTAAGGTTTGCCTATCATCATCCATCTGGGATTTTGGATCTTATGAGACTGAACCTCTATGCAGCCTTCTACAAAAATGCCAGAGCATTGATGTATAGTGAAGATATAGATCTTGTACTCCTTGAAAGTTATAAGAAGAAAATGTGCGCCGAGTCATTCAAAGCCTACTTCCAAACATTATTTCCGGGGATTAAACTGAGACATCAGAGAGAGATTCCTATTCTGGTGATAGGCGCAGGGAATGATCACATATTCACAGTGAAAGAAGTGGAGGAGACGGGCCGCTTTTATGAAGCTGAAACCATCATTTTTGAGAATATGGCTCATAACCTTATGCTGGAGAAAGGACA
>JBCDBC010001152.1:0-2230 GCA_039184535.1 Bacteroidota bacterium
GATTAACAGGAAAATCGGATGTACTTAGGCTAAGTAGCAGGCTAGCCCAGGATAAGCAGCAGATGGTCACCGCTATCAATCGATTAGAGCAAGCGCTCATTCAACTAAACCAGTTTGTGAATAATCCCCTTAGCAGGAAGATAGATATTGAAGATCTGGGAGCAGCGAGAGGCTTTTTCCATGAATTAGGGTATGACCATTTCAATCATTTGCTGGATAATGATGATTCCCGTGAGCGGTTTATTCAGTTTTTGGTGGAAGTGGCTAAGGAGAATTCTCCTGAATTAAAATCGCTTGCATTTGCGGACAAAGTAATCGATTCACAAATGGAGCTGTTCGGAGTCAAGCGGATGTTACCTACGATCGGCCTGAATGCTAACTATATCAAATTTTTAGAGAGAAGTGGGGTGGGAAGTGAGATTGAAGGGCTGAATATTCCTAATGAATACTACACAGTTGGATTAGGTATATCCCTTCCCATTTTCAGTGGAAACAGAAATAATATCTCCTATCAAAAGGCCCGAATTCAGAAAGATCAAGTGTCTCTCAACTTAAGTGATGCAAACCTTGCTTTAGAGACTAGAATTAGAAGTACGGTTTATGATGTCATCAACCAAATGGCCACCATTAAACTGACGAGAGAAACGGAAGAGAATGCGAAAGAAGCCCTGGAGCTAATTCAAGCCGCATATAATTCAGGTGCAGTCAATGTAGTCCAACTATTTGATGTGCAGAATACATATCTGCAAGCTCAGATTGGGAGGATACAGGCTGATTATGGCTACCTCATGAGCCTGATAAGCTTAGAGCGAATGATTAGCCACTACTCAATTCTGAATAGCAAAGAAGAGAATGAACAACTCAGAAATAGATTTTTAACCTTCACCAGATAAACCTCAGAACAAATAAATTTTAGAGAAATGAAAGTAATAGTAATGTTTTCCGCAATTGCTTTTATCATGATTCTCCTGACATTATTCATGTCATGTACTGAAGCAAAAAAAGAAGAAAAGTTACCGGTCAGGCCAGTTCTCTACACCACTGTTGAGATGGGAGCTGTAGGAAAAAGCAGAACCTTTAGTGGAGTCATTAATGCCCAGAAGATCATCAATCTTAGTTTTAGGCAGCCAGGGAAGATTGTAAAACTTCCACTTGCTGTCGGTCAGAAAGTAAAGAAGGGGCAGTTATTAGGGAAACTAGACAATGTACAGGCACGCCTGGGCTTGGAACAAGGACAAGCACAGCTCATTGCGGCTGAGTCTAACCTAACCACAGCAAAACTCAGCCTTGAACGAATCCAAACCTTGTATGAAAAGGGAAGTACCTCTCTTACAGATTTAGAGCAAGCCAAAAATAGGTATCAGACAGCTCTGAAAGGGTTTGAGGCTTCTGAAAAAGGGGTTGCCATTCTTAAAGAGCAGGTAGTGTTTGGACAAATATATGCACCTGATAATGGCATTATTTCCACCGTAATGGCAGAATTAAATGAGAACGTTGGAGCTGGTCAGCCCATAGCTGTTTTAGATGCTGCTGGACCATTGGAGATCAAGCTAGGTGTCCCTGAAGGAGTAATAAACAGAATAGAGATGGGAATGAAGGTAGAGATAGAGATTTCCTCCATAGAGGCAGAAGTATTCAAAGGAGTAGTGACAGAAGTAGCCCCTTCAAATGGATTAAACTCGGCAACATATCCCATCACGGTTAAGCTCATAGATCAGCAAGGTAGTGTGAAAAGTGGAATGACAGCAGATGTGACTTTTCAATTTGGACAAGATCAGTCGCCTTCTGACAAATTAATGGTACCGGCTACAGCGGTAGGAGAAGATAGTGAAGGACAATTTGTCTTTCTCATAGAACAGGATAAAGACACCTTTAGAGCTAAAAAACAACTAGTAGAAATTGGGGACCTCTCCTCTGATGGCTTTGAAATTCTTGCAGGCCTTTCCGAGGGGCAATATGTAGCTACAGCAGGTTTGCAGACACTCCTGGATAATCAAGAGGTTAAACTTCAAAAGTAAGTATCATGAACATTGCAAAATTATCAATAAATAAAAACAGGATTAGTTTAATGATCCTGGCAATGATTATCGCCCTTGGATTAATCATGTACCAAAGCATATCCAGGGATAGTATGCCATCCTATACTGTCCGGGTCGCTACAGTAGTCTATTTTTTCCCTGGCGCTGGACCTGTAAGAGTAGAACACCTGGTTACTGATAAAGTCGAAAAA
>JBCDBC010001153.1:0-2218 GCA_039184535.1 Bacteroidota bacterium
ATTCATTTGCGAAGGCCATGGTCATTTGCCCAATGGCTCCTTTGCTGGCTGCATATCCCGGGACGGTAATGCCTCCCTGAAAGGTGAGCAGGGAGGCAGTGAATATGATCTTCCCCGACTTTCTACTGACCATTTCTTTCCCAAATTCTCTGGTAAGAATGAATTGAGCGCGTTGGTTTACTTCTATGACCTTATCCCAGTATTCATCAGGATGGTCTACAGCTGGTTTCCTGAGAATAGTACCAGCATTGTTGACGAGTATATCTATACTTGGATGAGCTTTCTTTACTTGTGAAATAAAAGAGTACAAATCCACTCTTTTTGAAAAGTCGCATTGGTAGGCGGTAAAGGTTTTACCTGTTGCCACTACAGTTTTTTCCACTTCGCTTCCGCTTAGCTCCAGTGAGGCAGAAACTCCTATGATGTCTGCGCCGGCTTCTGCCAGCCCTATAGCCATAGCCTTTCCAATTCCTCTCTTACAACCAGTCACCAGGGCTGTTTTTCCTTCTAACTTAAATTGATTGAGTATGCTCATAAATGTTTATGATTGACAGTTGATGAGATATTTCATGCCAGCAGGGTTTTGATCTATTTCTTCAAAAACTGCCTGAATGTCTGAAAGGGAATTGACCTTTGTAATCAGCTTATCGAAGGGGATATGACCAGAGGCAGCAATTTGTATGGCTTCCTCATAGTCTTCTTCCTGGTAAAGCCGGGCACCTAGCATTTCTATCTCAGACCAAAAAAACTTGAATAAATCTATGGACCTGGGACCTCCTCCATGGATAGCCACCATCACTATTCTCCCTCTTACGTTAACTACTTCCGTCATAGCGCTAACGGCAGCTTGGGAACCAGACACCTCAAATACACAGTCGATCATAGCCTGATGCGTCAATTCTGAGATTCTGTCTATGAGATTCTCTGTAAGAGGATTGATGACCTGGAATCCAAGTTCTTTCAGCATGGAAATTCTGGCTTCATTTACTTCAGAAATAATGACCTGTGCATTCTTTTTCTTGAGCACATAGGAGATCAATGTTCCAATAGGTCCTCCTCCCATCACTAGGCAATTTTCACCTTCAGCCACTCGCCCTATTTTTACATCATGGCAGGCTACAGAAAGAGGTTCTATGAAAGCGCCATGCTTGAGGTTGAGCTGGTCCGGGAGCTTGTGAAGTGTATAGGCAGGGACTGTCCAGCTTTGTTGAAAGGCTCCTGCACTGTCAATCCCGATGAAGCTGAGATTTTTCCCCACATGGGGATAGCCTTTATCAAAGGGGTGAGGGTCTCCAAATTGCAGGGGTCTTATAGCTACCTTATCTCCTACCTGTACATTTCCTACATTTTCTCCTATTTCTGCTACCACGGCTGAGGCCTCATGTCCTACAATCTGTGGCGGCCCAATACGCTTATCCATGACCCCATGAAAGATATGGACATCAGTGCCACAGACTCCGCAGAAGGCCACATCAAGCCTAACCTCCTCAGGACCAGGAGGAATAACTTGGCCTTCTCCTATTTCGAATGTTCCTTTTTCCAGGTAAAATGCTGCTTTCATTAGTAAATGAGTTATGCTTTGCTCTTGGATGCTTCCCCCTTAGCCACATGGGTAGTTACCCTACGCCCATGAAACCTCCGAATGTATTGGTAATCGTCCGTCATGTATTGGTGGGTGAGTCCCCATTCCAGGGCCGCCAGAGGACTACTTTCAGTGTCAAGAGATCTGTTTAAGCCTATGGCATGTGGCGCCCCTTTAATGACAGACATGATTTCGAAGTTAATTCCATCCTCTGCCCATTGGACTGTATTTTTCTCAGGACCATCTGTGGTTATGAGGGATGCGACACCGCCTTTATACGGCCACACACATATTTCATGTCCACTATTTGAGATAGGGTTGTAGGGAGATTTATGATAAGGCCCAAGGGGATGATCCGCTATGGCTAAGCCATGTCGTATTTGCCTTCCTCCGAAAGTGATTTCTTCTCCCATCTGTTCTCCTTTATAATAGAGGTAGAATTTACCTCCTACATGAAGGAGACAAGGATCATGTACTTTATGGCTATCAAAGTCTCCCTTTTTGATGACATGGAACCGGTTATCTTCTTCCCCCTTCCATATTCCATTATCTGCCGGGCTTAAAATGGGCGTTTCACTTTTGGTCCATGGCCCTCGCGGAGAATTAGCCCAAGCGATACCTACCTGATTTTTCACC
>JBCDBC010001154.1:0-2216 GCA_039184535.1 Bacteroidota bacterium
CAAAAAGATGGATAAGGCCAAAATGTATGACTATGCCCGCGGGAAAAGGCCAGGCGTGGGAGGAACTACCACCGTGGTATATAATCCTTTCACCGGAGAAGTGGAACGGCAATACCTAAGTTTAAGTGGAACCATCAGAAATTGTGCTGGAGGACCTACCCCTTGGGGGAGTTGGATCACCTGCGAGGAGGACACTACGCCTGCCAGCAGAATCTTTGAGCGGAATCACGGATATAATTTTGAGGTACCTGCTAGTGTAACCCCCTCTTTGGCTGACCCCATTCCCCTGATGGATATGGGTAGGTTCAATCATGAGGCAGTATGTGTAGATCCTGCTACCAGCATAGTCTACCAAACTGAGGACAGAGGAGATGGTCTGATTTACAGGTATATCCCTAATGTACCAGGTAAGTTGGCAAAAGGAGGAAGCTTACAGTTATTGGCCATTAAGGGAGCTCCCAGCTATGACACAAGAAATTGGGCAGAATTGGACACCGAGAGCATGGAACTCAATCTCAAGTATGAGGTAGAATGGATAGACATAGATGATATACATGCTCCAAATGATGACCTGCGACTCAGAGGATTTCAGAAAGGGGCAGCCAGATTTGCCAGAGGGGAAGGTATGTGGTTTGGGGAAGGAGAACTATACTTTGCCTGTACCAATGGAGGAGAACTTCAGCATGGGCAGCTGTTCAGGTATGTTCCTAGCCCCAAAGAAGGGACTCCTGATGAAAAAGACGAACCGGGTACCCTGGAATTATTCCTGGAACCCAATAATATAGACCTTCTCAAAAGCTGCGACAACCTAACCATCTCTCCCTTTGGAGATGTAGTTTTGTGCGAAGACAGAGAAACACCCAGAATAGTAGGCGTGTCTCCCCAAGGAGAAATTTATCATATAGGAAAAAATACAGGCTTTAGGTCTGAATTTGCAGGAGGTGTATTCTCACCCGATGGGAACACCTATTTTGTCAACATTCAGGGGCCTGGACTCACCTTAGCCATTACGGGTCCATGGAAGCAAAGGGTGGTTTAAGGGATTTTAGCACATGAATCCGGTGAAGAAACTAAACCATGATCGGATTCATTCGTTTTCATGAGAAACCAATTCATATGAACAAACACACAAGTATTCTTACATTTCTCTTTATTCTATGTTTCACCTTTGTCAGTCTTCCCTCTGTTACAGCACAAGATGCCGTATTAGGAGAGTGGTGGAATGGAGAAAAAGATGGCAAAGTAACCATGTATAAGAAAGGAGATAAAATCTATGGAAAAATCTCCTGGGCAAATGATCCTCGCAAAGACACCAAAAACCCTGATAAGTCCCTACGTGGCAGAGATGTAGTAGGGTCAGACGTCTTCACCAATTTCAGTTATGATGCCAGTGAGAAAGAATGGGTGGATGGAGAAGTTTACGATCCTAAAAACGGGAAGACCTATTCCTGTATGATGTGGTTAGAGAAAAATAACCCCAATAAGTTGAATATCAGGGGCTATGTACTAGGAATGACCTTTCTGGGTAGGACAGAGATTTTTACTCGGGTTCAGTAATTATCCTATTTCTCCACTCCAAACTTGAACATAATAGTTTCTTCATACCTTTCCCCCTCTTTCAGGAGGGTGGAAGGGAAATGAGGAATATTAGGACTATCAGGGAAGTGTTGCGGCTCCAGGCAAATCCCTCCGTGTGAAATCATATTCCTCCCGCTACTTTCTGGAAAAGCGTCTTCCATTCCATTAGAGGTGAAAAGCTGCAAGCCTGGTTGGGTAGTATAGGTTCTCAGTTTTCTTCCAGATTCAGGCTCCCACAAGGTAGCCGCATGAAAAAGGCCTTCCATTTTCCTGTCCAGTACATAGTTATGATCATAGCCACCTGCCAGTTTGATTAGCTCATGGTCTTCTGCTATGTCATGCCCTACACTTTTAGGTTGAAGAAAGTCCAGGGGAGTGCCTTTTATAGAGGTAAATTCTCCGGTAGGAAGTAGATTTTCATCTACCGCTGTAACCTGAGAAGCATGTATTTGGAGAATATGATCCTTCACATCACGCTTCATGTCCCCACATAAGTTGAAGTAAGCATGGTTGGTCATATTTACATGGGTATCAGCATCCCCTTCTGCGGAAATCATGATGATCAGCTCACAATTATCTGTCAACTCATAGCTCACTTTGGCGGTTAGGTTAGCTGGAAAGCCAGACTCACCAGCAGG
>JBCDBC010001155.1:0-2214 GCA_039184535.1 Bacteroidota bacterium
ACTTTATGGCAGCCAATCCTTCTTTTACTCCGCCAGCAATGGCAGCTACTTTTAATGGCTCGCAGTATTGCTCAATAAGTTCTTTGAGTAGTTCCTGACTATTTTTATCGTCTTCTATAATGACGGCTCGCATAAAATAATATCAAATTAACTGAACCTCCGTGGAGGAAATATCTTTTTAAATTAACGAATACTTTTTAACAGATTTTCCCATTCCTGTACTTTTTCTTCCTCTCCTGACTGCTTAAAGGATTTCAGAATAATCTTCATTAATCCTCTGAGAATCTCCTGGTTAGTATTCGATTGATAGTACTTAGGGTTGTCTTCTTCGTTCATTTCTTTCAGAAAACGCTTCAAATCATCTTTTACAAAGAAGGTTCCCCTGTTAAATACATCTACGAAAAATTCATTGAACTTGTCTTTATAATTAAGGACAAAGTACCCAGGTAAAAGAATGCCTTTAAGCATAATTTCCAGCTCACTTGCTATGATCATGTATAGCAGACAGAGGCTGATAGGAGCTCCTTTCTTGGTTTCCAGGAAGTTATTCAGGAAATAGTTATTTCTGTTGAGGAGGTCTTTCTTATTGGCTCTAAATTTCTCTTTGGAGAAGATCATCTTATTTAGCACAATGAGCCGCTCAGGTATATTCATACCTGTCTTTAGTTCTAGCCATGTTTTATGGACTAATCTACTTATGTCTTGCTTGATCTGAACTACGTCCAACTCGGGATACTGAAATTGAGTTACCAAAATCCAGCCTTGAAGTAAGTCTGGTTCTTCTTCCATGAACCACTCCTTCAGCTTCAGAAGCGTCTTACGGCTCTGAATGGTATGTATGATGTCCTCTATTTTCTCCTGCACCAACTCTCCGGGGCTTTCTTCCCAAATGGCTTCCAGTCTGGGAATAACAGATTCTCCCATAGCTAAGAGTTTGCCAGAAACGTGGGATTCTACACCCGGATCATCATCATCCAATAAGCTCACAAGGGCGCGGAACTCAGTATCTTTCATATTATTCCCTGGATTGGACGGCATATATAAAATACGCTAATCTGTATGTACAAGTTGTAATGAGCAATTAACTAAAACGGGATTCCTCAGGTTTGAATAACGCCAGGATTAAATTTGGGTAATTCTCCCTGGTGATCGGCCATTTCTATGCCTGTAGATATGATTTTTCTGGTATCCAACGGATTGATGATGCCATCTACCCAAAGGCGGCTAGCCGCATAATATGGAGAGGTCTGCTCATCATAGCGCGCTTGTATACTTGATAATAAAGCCTGTGTTTCTTCCTCCGAAAGGGGTTCGCCTTTCTTCTTGCTGGCGGCTACCTGGATTTGTAAAAGGGTGTTGGCGGCCTGCTTCCCACCCATCACAGCTATCTGAGCTGAGGGCCAGGCAAATATGAGCCTGGGGTCATAGGCTTTGCCACACATGGCGTAATTTCCTGCTCCGTATGAGTTCCCCATGATGAAGGTGAACTTGGGTACTACAGAATTGGACATGGCGTTGACCATCTTGGCACCATCTTTTATAATGCCTCCTTGTTCAGACCTGGAGCCTACCATAAAGCCCGTTACATCCTGCAGAAACACTAGTGGAATTCTTTTCTGGTTACAGTTCATGATGAAGCGGGCAGCCTTATCAGCAGCATCAGAGTAAATCACCCCACCGAACTGCATCTCCCCCTTGGCACTCTTGATCACTTTACGCTGGTTAGCCACTATCCCTACTGACCACCCATCCACGCGGGCATAAGCTGTAACTATGCTCTGGCCGTATAGTTCCTTGTACTGATCCAAACTTCCCTCGTCCACTAATCTTTCCAGGATTTCCAGTACATCATAGGGTTTGCTTCTTTGATCAGGGAGAATACCCAGAATTTCTTCTTCCTTAAAGGCAGGTTCTTTAGGCTTCACTCGGTTAAAATTTACCTTAGGGAAGTTCCCTAGCTTCTCTACTAAAGATTTAATCTTATCCAGACAGCTTTGATCATCTGGCATTTTGTAGTCGGTAACACCGGAAATCTCACTGTGAGTGGAGGCACCTCCTAATGTTTCTGCATCCACGTCCTCGCCTATGGCTGATCTTACCAGATAGGGACCTGCCAGAAAAACGGAACCTGTTCTCAGCTTATAATCTTCCACGACTCCCTGCGCGTGTAACGGCGAGCAGAGCAGCGGATCACGACAAAACATTCAAAAGACG
>JBCDBC010001156.1:0-2213 GCA_039184535.1 Bacteroidota bacterium
ACCAGAGGAGAAACAGAAAATATCAGTAGGCATAGCAATGACCAGTGTGCGCTTCACTTTGCCATCAGAGGAGAAAGAAATAATTACACCGCCTACCCAAATGGCAAGATCACTCTCTCAGAATCCGGTGTATGCACATGGGAAGAAAATACTGGCTTTAGGCAAGGCTACATCCAAAAGGCCAGGGACAAAGACTTAATAGCAGAAGAGATAGAGGCACTCATGATGCAGGAAATTCCTGAAATAGATATGAGCCCACCTTCAGTGCCGCAGGAACTAGTTATGGAGAAAGCTGAAGGACAGATCAGGCTGAGCTGGGAAGCGGCCGAGGATGATACGGAAGGAGGTTGGGTAGTGGCATACCACCTATATGTAGAAGATGAATTGGTAAAAGTTTCCTACGGAATACAGGCTTTTCTCCCTCTCTCTTTAGTAAGCAAGGGGGAATTCGAGCTAAGAGCTGTCAATGCTGCTGGAATTGAGAGTGAATCTACTTTCCTAACGCTATAATTCCATCTTCCTGGATCGAAGTGTAATAGATAACCCTCCTCATGATGAATAAGCTGTTGACAAAAATAACTGATAGTGAAGTAGGCTTAGCTTTGTTTGCTTTTATACTTACCCTTATAAGCTTATTTGTGATCACTGTATTATATGATCCTAGGGTTAGCTTAGTGGGTGAAGAGCGCCTAGGGCTTTATAACAAGCCGGACTTTTGGGAGAATGTACTTGTAGAAAGTCATGGTATGTTACTGGATCTGCTGATTATAGGGGTTTTTTTATTTTGGCTTCAGAAAAGAACTGCAGCAAGAAGAGATAAGAAGAGGGATGTCCAAAGGTATCAGGAAGAACTAAATGATTATAGAGGATGGGCAGATAACGAAGCTAGCTTTAGAGTGGCGGGTCTGATTAGAAGATTAGGGGAAGAATCAATTGACTTTCACCAATTACACTTAGGGAGATGTTCGAGAGAAATTATCCGAAGAGCGATAGATCAGGGAACAAGAATCTTTTCTTTAGAGGGAGCGGATTTGAAAACCTTTGATTTCTCAGGAGTAAATTGTTGGAATGTGAACATGTCCCAAACAGACCTTGCTAAAGCAAACCTGAGTAAGGCAAATTTTTCGATGGCTGACTTCTCTGAATCAAGATTGAAAAATACCAATCTCTCTGAATCAGAGCTTAGAGGAGCCAAGTTTGATGGAGCTTTTTTATCAAGCACCATACTCACAAAGGCTTCGGCTGAAGGTACATCATTCTCAAAATCCGTCCTGTTTGGATCTATGTTTAATCACGCCACCCTAACCTACACAAGATTTGAGGAAGCAGAGTTTCTTCAGTCTGTCTTTGAAAATGCTACCTTATTTGCTGCCTCTCTAAAGAATTGTAAAGTAAACATGGTGAGCTTTGAAAATGCTAAGCTGGAAGAATCCAGATGGGAGGGTTCAACACTCAGTCAGGTAAATTTTCAGCATGCAAACCTTTCAAGGGCTGATTTTAGGTTTGGGCTTGAATTGAATAAGGTTGATTTTCGTGGGACAGATCTAGTGGGAGTTAAGGTAGAGGACCCTGATTGGCTGACAAAATTAGATGAGTGGGAAGTAGTCGGTGCAGAGAAAATCCAAGCCAAGTATACGCTTGTATTTGTCCCTCAAAAGGATGAATTCAGCAGGGATCACTTTATCTTGGTCAATAAAGAGGCTTTGGAAAATCACGATCAAAAGGAATCAAACCCCTTACATTCAGATAATCCCTCTTACTCATTAAACGCCTTAAAAAGTAAAAAATATGAATAGTCTGAAAGAATTTGACATCATCATAAAGGAAGCTACCAAGGGCATGGGGTTTACACCAAACAGCTTATACGCCCTCGGGAAAAAGCCCAATATCCTCGGTTCGTTCTCCCTTTTAGTGGCTAACATTAAAGGCTTTTCTTCTTCAGATACCTCTGCATGGACGGGCATTAAGCTCATGATCAAGAATATGCGATGGACCCTTAAGGCTAAGAAGAATAGTCATTTAGAGGTACCTACCTATCTGAAGGATTTGGTTTCCCTGATAGCCAGTAGTGCAGCTGGATGCAGGTATTGTCAGGCGCATACAGCCCATGCCGCGCATATGAGTGGGGTAGAGGTAGAGAAGATTCAGAAGGTATGGGAGTTTCAGACATCAGACCTGTTCTCCGCTGAAGAGAAAGCTGCTCTGGCCTTTGC
>JBCDBC010001157.1:0-2211 GCA_039184535.1 Bacteroidota bacterium
AAAAAATTAGGTCCAATAGAGGGAATAGAAATACCTGCCGAAAATATGATAGAAGAGCTTGAAGAGGAGATGGAAAAGAAAAGGAAATTGAGGATCTGTTTTGAGAAACTAGATAAACGCTGCCAGGAAATACTAAAAGCTAAAGCGAGTGGAGAGCCTTTTAAAGAGATGGCTGAATGGATGCAGGACAGTGTTACCGCACTTAGGATGAAGTCTTCACGCTGTTTGAAGAAGTTAGAGAAATGCATGAAGGCAGTTTAAAGCAATTTTAGCACACGTATAAAAATTACCAGGAGATGGAAAACCAGGAAGAAATAATCCTCCTCATTGATCAATACCTTGCTGACGAAATGAGCGAGGAGGAAAGAAAAGCCTTTGAGAAAAGGCTTGCTAGTGATGAAGAATTAAAACAACAATTTGATACCCAGGTAGAATTATATGATGCCATCAAAGAGCTTCAAGTTGACAATAAAAGAAGAGAAATGTTAACAGAAATCGCAGAGAAAAGAAGGCAGGAATCCTTGAAAGAGGCAAAAGTAAAACCTCTCATCCAAAGAGTATATCCATGGGCTGTAGCTGCTGCCATTATTACTCTACTTTTGTTAGTTTTCGTTCCAAAGCAGAATCCTAACTCATCAACAGCGGATCAGTTAGCCGCGAACCCCAAAACCGAAATTCCTGAAAGAATTGGAGGCGTTTTCCAGACCACCTTAGGGAACAATGTAGATAGCGTGATGGAGGTATTAAGCTCAATGTTCACTATCCCTACAGATAATCCAGATACCCTGATAAAGGCTATTACTTTAATAGAAGAAGCCCAGGCAAGCGATCCAGGTGGTGATAATAGTTTAAGGTTGGGAGTCCTACACTCGATGATATTAGCTATACAGGGAAAACATGAGCAAGCTAAAAATGAGCTTATTCAGATGAGAGAGAGAGGATATACGGAATGTGACCCTGTGGAAATAGAGCTGTTTTTCATCCTCTACGATGCGGAAGATTTAGAAGGGCTAAGGGCTTTTAGGGAGAATTGGGGAAAGCCAGGAGGATGTCAGGAGTTATTTTCCTATCAAAAAAATTCTGGCGAAGATGTAGCATTCATTAATACCTACTTCAAGCAAAATCAATAAAGAACATAGGGATAAACTGACGTATTCTTGATATAAGAATCTAGTACAAAACTATAAAAACAACCTTTTAAGCCCCTAATAGCCAACGGCTTGTGAAGGTAATAGCTTAAGCCTGTTGGATGAACTAACAAGCACAAGATAGGTATATCCAAAATTAACCTATGAACCATAACCCTTTAAATAAATACTTATGAAAACAGTAGTTATCAAAACTCAGCATTTTGTAAAAGTAGCTATGGCAGTTAGTATGCTGCTCTTAAGTATCAGCGCCTTTATTTGGACCATTAGTCCTGTCAGTGCGACCCCCGCTCAAGAAGTAGAAGTCATTGGGTACAGTAAATACGAATTCCAGACTGTAGCCTCTCCTGATGGAGCTTATCTAGTCATTTTTGACAAGGAAGAAGGAAATTTAGAAACATTAGCTTTCGCATGGCCTGAGGGATATAAGGATCTCTCAAAAGAATATTAACACCATTTCTCCACCCCGGGTATTCCGGGGCTACTCTCATTTACTCAATCTACATATCACTCATGAAACAAATACTCATATTCATTAGCCTTTGCTGTTACTTACTGACCCCATGCCTCCAAGCACAGATTGTAGTTCCTGGAGATAGCCTAGCACTGATAGCTCTCTATAATGCAACTGGGGGGGAATCGTGGACCAATAAATGGGACTTAGACTCTACGGTGGACAAATGGTTTGGAGTAGTAGTGGATCCAAATATTCAAAGAGTAACTAGAATAGATTTAAGAAACAATGGCTTAAATGGATCTATTCCTCCAGAAATCGGAGGCCTAACTAAACTTAGCCAATTAGATCTATCTGAGAATTATTTACCTGAGAGGTTGCCAATAGAAATCAGTAATCTTGATTCCCTTACCGTTCTGGAGTTACGTGGCACTTCTCTTGTATCAGTGGAGGGAATCCAAAATTTAGCAGAGTTAACTGAGCTTTACATTGGAGCCAACCAGCTGACGGAAATTCCAGATCTAACCTCATTAGAGAAATTAAAAGAAGTATATTTTTCAGGGAATAGATTTCTACTTCAATTTCCTTCTCTACCAAATTCTGAAAGGA
>JBCDBC010001158.1:0-2202 GCA_039184535.1 Bacteroidota bacterium
CTTAGACTTTTGTGGAAGACCAGTAGGAAGTCAATAATAATACGAGGGCGATTACAGCACCCATACTTTGGCCATCTCCAATCATGGTGTGTGCGAAAAAGGCCAATACTACATTGAAGAAAAAACCAGCGTAGGCCCATTCTTTCAGAAACTGCTTAGGCGCAAACCAGATGGCCGCCAGACCTAATAACTTGGCAACCCCCAGAGGTATGACAAGGTAAGATGGATATCCAAAGCCTGTGAATGCTTCTTGAATAACTGCGGTTTGAAAGAAATAATTACTTGCTGAGAATAGCATTAAGGCAGTAAATAAGCCGGTCGCTACATAAAAAATAATCTTAAACTTATTCATGGTAGTACAGATTAGGTATGTGAGTATTCATGAAAAGGAAGACGAATGTCGTAAACTAATACCTCTAAAGTATTGGAGTAGAATCTTTTCCGCATTAATGTAGATTAAGAAATGGGAGAATCTTACTTCCTGAATTGGTTTTTGATGTTGCTAAGTGCTTCAGGCGTAATGCCTAGGTAGGAGGCTATCATGCGTTGGGGGACTCGCTGGACTATGTCTGGGTAGGTTTCCAGAAAATGCTCATAACGTTCCAGGGCAGTAGCACTCATCAGCATAATGACTCGTTTTTGAAGAACCCTAAGCCGATTAAACAGCTTAGTAGAATCATGCGTTGTTTCCACATCCTTATATAATGGAATAACCTCGGAGTCCTCTAGGGCATCTATGTACAATTCACAAGGATCTTCAGGTAGTGTGCTATCTCCTACGATCCATCCTTCTGGTGCAAACATGAAAATGTGTTCCCTGCCTTTTTCATCTATGGAGTAGCTCCTCAATAAGCCTTTTTCAACGAAATAAGCTTTGGTATTTATTTCTCCTTTAGCCTGGAGAATTTCTCCCTTCTGTATGTGACGCTTAGTCAAATCTATTCGGCCTGAAGTATCCTGTAGTCAGAAGGATAGTAGTCCATACTTTTTCTGATCTCTTCTGTATTTTCTTTACCCACCAGCTTTTCACACAGGTAAAGTCCCATGTCCAGAGAGGATGCTACTGCTCCTGCTGTAATCACATTGCCATCTTCCACTATCCTGTCTTTGGAAACCGTCTTACAATACTTTTCTACTGTCTCGTACTCCTTGAAATTGGTGGTAACCACCTTATCCTTGAGAAAGCCGGCAGCTCCTAGTAATAAGCTCCCGGTACAAATGGAGACCTTATAGGTAACCTCCTCTGCGGTTTTTAGCCAGGCCAGAAATTCGTTATTAGTTTGAAGCGGCCTGGTCCCAAATCCTCCCGGCACTATGACCATATCATAGTCTGCCAGATTAGGGGCTATCTTATCTACCTTCATGGTCAGCCCAAAGCTGTCCTTCACTACGCCCTTCATGGCACATAGGTCCCAACTGAAGTCTTCCATATAGCCTTTAGACTTGATCCTGCTCAAGGGATCATATATCCCTATGAAGTCCAGCACTGTAATTTTATCAAAGAGGATGTAGGCAATTTTCATGCTCTCAATATCAGTCCAAGGAATGGGAGAAATAGCTTGGATTTCCGTCTCTTTCCCCAAAGCTTTTTGCGTTCCCAGTCCCAAGAGTCCCATTAAGAGCAACTTGAGGGATTGACGTCTATTGGTAGAAGGATTCTTCATGTGGGTTTGTGGAGGTTTCACTTATTCTCTGCCAAGCTGCAAAGAATTTCCCTCAATTTCCACCATACAATATTGGTTTTTTACTGCTAGAGAGGGTTGGGTAGGTTAACGCATGGTCGATACAATCGACCTCAGGCGGAGGGCTTAATTTCAGCATCAATATCTTAAGGTTGAAGAACATAAGAACCCCAACATAACTTTTCACGTTCCATGGCTAGCTATTTCAGATTCGAATATTTTTTTCATTTCAGTTGCAAACGATACTTCTTGAAACTTACCGTAGCGGATGACATATGGATTTTCTTCTATGAGGATTGATCCACTTGGTTCATTTCTATTTAATAGTTCATCTTGCTCAAGATTTAATAGGTGGGCTGTAAAGCGGCAACAATTTACAAGAAGTAATTTGTGAAAAATCTCAAAATTGATATGGTTATCAATTAACCACTTTCTTGATCCATGGATAAATGCCCTAAAAAGATTGAAGTCCCATACTTCGTTTTCTTTTATAGAGAACTCCATTGCTCCAGTTGTAAAG
>JBCDBC010001159.1:0-2199 GCA_039184535.1 Bacteroidota bacterium
ATAGTAGACTACCTGGATAAGCCTATAGGAGAATATACCTTCAAGCATGATTATGAAGGTTATCAGGATATACAAACAGATGAGAGGCATAAAAAGATCACGGCCAGAATGTGTCTTTCGCATTCAACTGGATTTCCCAACTGGCGATACATAGGTCAATCAGGCATTAACTTCGGCAATCCCTTAACAATTGAATTTGAGCCGGGATCTCGTTACAGCTATTCAGGTGAGGGCATCCAGCTCCTTCAACTGGCGGTAGAGCAAATCACTGGTAAAGGATTGGAAGAGCTAGCCATTGAATATGTCTTTAGCCCATTAGGGATGGAGATGACTAGCTTCCTTTGGCAGGAGAAATTTGAAGGAAATTATGTGTTAGGGCATCACAAAAAGAAAAAGGTCCTCAACAGGAGAAAACGAGATCAGGAATTTGCCGCAGGAAGCATGGAAACTACTCCTCAGGATTACGCAAAATTCATTCAGGCTGTGCTGAGGGAAGAAGGTTTGAGCAAGGAAGCTTTCGAAGAAATGATTTCTCCTCAAATAGCTATCACCTCCAAGCAGCAGTTTGGAAAAAACGCTACAGTGGAAACTGATGAGAACAAAGGCATAGGACTGAGTTATGGCCTGGGATGGGGCCTCTATAATACTCCCCACGGCAAAGCCGTCTTTAAGGAAGGACACCTGCAGGGATGGGAACATTTTACCGTGTTCTACCCGAAACAGAAGACAGGTATCCTCATCATGACCAACAGCTCCAATGGGGAGAGCATTTTCAAAGAGCTCTTGGAAGTTGTCATGGGAGATTCCTGGATGCCCTGGTATTGGGAGAATTACATTCCCTATAATGACTAACGCCTCATAGAAACCTTAATCACCATATTTTGTATATTGAGAGTATTAAATGACCGATTGCGCATTTCTTTTATATGCTTACCAGAGAAGACATATTGGCGTTTTTAACTGAGAAAAAAGAAGAATTTTTCTCACAATATAACCTGACTAAACTAGGTGTGTTTGGATCCTTTGCCAGAGGAGAAGCCTCCTCAGTAAGTGATATAGACCTAATTATAGAATTCAAGCCTAATACTGCTAACCTTTCCGATAAAAAATCTGCTTTAAAAGATACTATTGGGTCCCACTTTAATAGAGAGGTGGATTTGTGTAGAGAAAAGTACATCAAACCATACTTCAAAAAACAAATTCTTCAATCCGCCATTTATGTCTGAAAAGGACAGAGCTAATTTTTTAGCTATTCTTGATAGTTGTGAAAAAATAAAGAAGTTCTGTAAAGGAATTCTTACTGCTGATGAATTCTATGAAGATGAGAAGACCTTTGATGCGGTAATGATGAACTTTGTTGTCATTGGAGAAGCAGTATCAAGATTATCTGAAACTACCAAATTATCAAACCCTGCCATTCCCTGGATTAAGATAAAAGGACTCAGAAACATAGTGGCCCATGAATACTTCGGCATAGATGCTGAAGAAATCTGGCAAATCATTTCCAATGATTTACCCTCATTGATTGTAAATATCCAAAAAATCTTAGAGGACTAACATTACTTACAGTGTTTGGGAGAATAGCATTCCCTATAATGCTAAGAGTTAACGCCTAATAGAAACCTTAATCCCCATATTTTGTATATTGATAAGGTAAGCCCATCAATACAGTTAAATGGTCAATTACACCGACTATATAGAAGTAAATAAGGAGATCATGCTCGGAAAGCCTGTCATCAAAGGCAGTAGACTTACCGTAGAAATGATACTTGAAGAACTTGCTGCCGGAACATCTGTATCTGATCTTGTGGAAGCTCATCCACATCTTACCTTAGAAGCTGTTTACGCCGCACTTTCTTTTGCTGCAGATGCCTTAAAAGTAAATAGAACCTATCCTTTGGCAGTATGAAGTTTCTAGCAGACTAGGGTGTGGAGGGTCTGATAGTTGACGCTATCAGAAATCGTGGGCATGATATTACTTACATAGTTGAAATGGAAAGAGGAATTTCCGATGAAGAAGTCCCCAAACTGGCCACCACAGAAAACCGAATCCTTATTACACGTGATAAGGACTTTGGAGAACTAGCCTTCTTCAAAAAGAAACTTCATTCGGGAATTATTCTTAACAGACTAGCCGGTTTATCCGGTTCAAGAAAAATCGAGATTCTATTAAGTGTCCTGCAAACTCATGGAGAAGAG
>JBCDBC010001160.1:0-2199 GCA_039184535.1 Bacteroidota bacterium
AGCAAAAGCTGCAGTAATTCCTCCACACAGTAGAAGAACGAACAATAAGGTAGGCTGATGTTTCTGAACAAGCATAACAGGCATTTTATTCCAGAAGAGGAAATATCATGGAAAATATCCAGTGAGCAAAAGAATGTTATCCACCAATTGTGGACATAGATTCTGTTACGGGTTTCCCTTTCAATCGGTTTCGTTCTGCCTCAAAGCCATTTTTAGACCTGCTATTGAAGGCGGATCTTAGTACACGGGCCACTTCCGCATCTGTACTGCCATTACGGAGGTATTCTCTTAGGTCCAGTACACCATCATCATATAGGCAAGTCTTCAAGCTTCCCTGGGGAGTGACCCTGATTCTGTTGCAGCTTCCACAGAAAGTACGAGAATAGGCGGCAATGATTCCCAGCGTTCCCTTAGCACCCGGAATACGGTAGTGGGTAGCTGTATCATGCTTATCATTTATGGCCCTTTTCAAATCGGGGTATCTACTTTTGATACGCTCAAGAATCATTCTGTGGTTCCAGGCCAGGATGGGATAATTAGCACCATTTCCATTAAAAGGCATTTCTTCTATAAAGCGGACGGAAACAGGATTTTCTACACTGTAAGCAGCTAAATCCAGGATGTCATCTGTATTTTTCCCTTCCATGATGACCGCATTAATCTTGGTTTTGATGGGACTAGCTGTTAAAGCTTCCAGACAGTTCATTACCCTGGAAAACTCATCTCTGCGGGTTATCATTTTAAACCTCTCAGCATTCAGCGTATCCAGGCTTAGGTTAATGGACTTAACGCCTATTTTCACGAGTTGGGGAATGAAGCGAGTGGTTAGCACTCCATTAGTGGTGATGTGTATGCTATCTATCCCTTCAATCTGAGAAACATCCTCCAAAAAGTAGATAAGATCCTTCCTTAGAAAGGGTTCTCCTCCAGTTATTCTTACTTTCCGTATGCCCATCTTACTCATGATCTCCAGCATACGCAGCATTTCTTCATAGGTGAGGAGTTCCTTCCTCGGAAGGTATTGAATTCCCTCTGCCGGCATACAGTAGAAGCACCTCAGGTTACACCTGTCTGTAACAGCCAACCGCACATACTCTATGGGTCTTCCGTGATTATCTATTATGGGGTCAATTACCATGCGTAGATTTTAAGTACCTTTAAACAGGTGGTCTTATGTACGACAAACACAAGATGATTTAAGCCTGATTATTCTATAAATTACAAAAATCCCATTAAGACTGTTTGTACAATCACAATATGGACTATAAAATAATCTGCTTTGGTATAGCAAAAGACATTTTAGGTGGGCGTGAAGTCAGCCTTAGCTTACCAGATAATCTGACGGTAGAGGAGTTTCAGGATATTATAGAGGAGAGATATCCCAAGCTGTCAGGTTTAGCCAGCATGAAGATAGCCGTAAACGAAAGTTATGCCACCCCAGGTCAGCTGATATCGCCTTCTGATGAGATAGTCCTGATTCCTCCTGTTAGTGGCGGCTAATTCTCTCTTTTGAAGTCTTTTTTCCCTCCCGTCTTCTCTATAAGCTGTGTTTCCTGGATGATGATATCGTGAGAAACAGCCTTACACATATCGTAGACAGTTAGGGCAGCTATAGTTGAGCCAGCCAGTGCCTCCATTTCTACTCCTGTTTTGCCTACCGTCTTTACCCTGGTATCTATGATAACTTCCTCTCTGTTCTCTACGAAGATGTCTATTTTGATGCTATGGATAGGAAGAGGATGGCATAAGGGGATGAGTTCACTAGTTTTCTTGGCACCCATGATCCCAGCTAGTCTGGCAGTTTGAAATACAGGGCCTTTTTTCATCTGGATCTCCCCCTCTTCCAGCAAGGCCAGAATTTCCTTACCCAGCAGGACTTTAGAACGGGCACGTGCCATTCTCTCTGTATCAGTTTTCTGGCTAACATCTACCATGTTAGCCCTGCCCAACTCATCTACATGAGACAAGGAAAGTTTTTTGTCTTCTAAATTATCTGCTTCCACTTGTTAGGATTCCTTTATGGACTCATTCATTCCTGCCAAAGGTACTATAATTTTTTCCTTAATTTTTCCATGAGCATCACGAACGGCTTGGTATTCTGCATAACGTAGAAGTGTAAGTAAGGAATCCCAGCATCTAGCAATTGCATAGCCTGCTGGTAGGCCCACTCTACCCCCACCTTCATTTCCGCTTCTCTGG
>JBCDBC010001161.1:0-2194 GCA_039184535.1 Bacteroidota bacterium
GCGTGGAGAGGGAATTTTTATGTGGGATCCTGAAGGGAATAAGTATTATGACTTTCTATCAGCTTACAGTGCAGTGAATCAGGGACACTGTCATCCGAAGATTTTGGAAGCCCTGACTAAACAGGCTCAAACTCTCACCCTCACTTCAAGAGCATTTTACAATGATATGCTGGGCCCTTATGAGCAGTACATCACGGAACTGCTAGGCTATGATAAAGTACTCCCTATGAATACAGGCGTTGAAGGGGGAGAGACTGCGTTAAAGCTTTGTAGAAAGTGGGGGTATTCAGTGAAAGGAATTCCAGAAAACGAGGCCAAGATCATATTTGTAGAAGGAAACTTCTGGGGAAGAACCCTGGCTGCCATTTCTTCTTCTACTGATCCCAGTAGCTATAAAGGATTTGGGCCCTACATGCCCGGATATGAATTGATTCCATATAATGACCTTCCCGCCCTGGAAAAGGCGCTGGAAGATCCTAATGTGGCGGGATTCATGGTAGAGCCTATTCAGGGAGAAGCCGGTGTGGTGGTTCCTGATGATGGTTACCTGAGAAAAGCATTAGAGTTATGCCATTCTAAAAATGTCCTCTTCATAGCAGATGAGGTACAAACTGGACTGGCCAGAACAGGAAGAATGCTTTGCTGTGAATATGAGGGTGTGAAGCCGGATATTCTCATTCTGGGGAAAGCGCTTTCAGGAGGGGTACTACCTGTTTCAGCCATATTGGCAGATAATGACATTATGCTGTCCATTAAGCCGGGAGAGCATGGTTCTACTTATGGTGGGAATCCACTCGCATGTGCAGTGGCTAAAGCAGCCTTAGAGGTAATCCTTGAAGAAAACCTGGCTGATAATGCACAAGAAATGGGGATAGTATTCAGAGAAAGAATGGAATCCTTGAAGGCTGAGCGTCCGGACCTGATTACCCTCGTAAGAGGAAAAGGCCTCCTCAATGCAATAGTCATCAATGACAGTCCTGACAGTGATACTGCCTGGAATATCTGCCTTGCCTTAAAAGAAAAAGGCTTACTGGCAAAACCAACCCATGGGAACATCATCAGGTTTGCCCCTCCATTGATCATTACTGAAGCAGAAATGCATGCTTGCTGTGATATCATTAAAGAGGTGTTTCTGAAATTCTAAAGAAAGAGAAATTCTTTATATACAGCCGTAGCCTTTTGGGTTACGGCTTTTTTTCTTGCCTGGCCATTTTGAGGATATCTTCAACTAGAGTTGAACAGATAGAGGAGGATTTAGGTTAAGCAACATATCAACTCAACACTTTTCACGTACATGAACCGAAAGCAGTTTGTCAATAAACTCGGGGCAGCAGCCCTTTTGACATCATTGGGAGTATCCGCAGAAAGCTGCACCTATGATAAGGAGTCCGCTGGAGACCCAGATGTCCCTACCCCAGCTTTAGCTACCTTTTCTATTACCTCAGGTGTCTTTACCGCATTATCTGTAGATGATGGCTGGTTATTACACCCAGATGAAAACATCCTCCTGGTCAATTTAGGAGGCACAATCAGTGCGTACTCTAGTGTTTGCCCACATGCACAGTGTGCCAGAAACTGGGAATATGAAAACTCTGTTTTCACCTGCACCTGCCATATTTCCCGTTTTGAAGCAGATGGTAGCTTCAAGAGTGGTCCGGCTAATCAAGGGCTAACTAAACTTACTGTAGAACAACAGGGAGATGTAGTCACCGTTACAGTCTAGGGGACTTAGGAACTAAGCCCAAACAGATTATTACCTAATTTCTCTTGTATCCTTTGGTAGATATATCCCAAGTCCTCAGGATTATGTAGGAGGTCCAACTTATCTACATCCAGAATCAGGAGTTCTCCCTCTTCGTAATTCCCTATCCATTCTTCATAATGATCATTGAGGTCACTAAGATATTTCAGGCTGATATTAGATTCGTATTCCCGTCCTCTATTACCTATCTGTTTGATCAAGGTAGGGATGCTTGCCTTTAGGTAGATGAGTAAGTCAGGCTTGCGTACCATCTCCTTTATTCCCTTGAATAACCTTAAATATGTATCATAATCTCTGTCAACCAATATCCCACTCTGGTGCAGATTTCTGGCAAAAATGAAAGCATCCTCATAAATGGTCCTGTCTTGTATAAGAGATTCCTTTAGTTGTTGTAGTTCCAGCATTTGGGTAAACCGACTTTGGAGAAAATAA
>JBCDBC010001162.1:0-2175 GCA_039184535.1 Bacteroidota bacterium
CAGTTTACGAGAAGCAGAACTAAAAGCCCTGGCAGTACACAGGGTAGGGAACAAGGTGAAGAATGAAGGCTATACGGCTTCTAACACCCTTTTTGAGGTAGATGAGTTAATGGTTGGCATTCTCCATGACTACTTTCTTTCTCCCTTTAAGACAGAAGAATTCTTCAAATTCTCCCATGAGTCTGATCTGGGAATGAATGAGGTATATGCCTACAGCCGAAATATATTTGAAGCTATTGGGACAGGTGGACTGTTAGAGAATTCTGTACATATTCTTAAGCATCTGTATGATGTCTCTTCTCATCCACAGATCAAAAGCGGGGAGCTGTTCGTGGCTTACTTCAAGTCCTGCTACCTGGAAGATCAGGAAATGGACGCTATTGGCATCTTTAAGGCAGAACATAAGGACACCTTCCTGGCCTTTGATGAGCAGGTAGATAATGTAGATATGTCGGCCCTGCAAGGGGTGAACACCCGTAAACTGGACAAGGGCTGTATGATTTTCAACTCCTATGCGGATGATGGCTACAGCGTGCTCATGATTGATAGAGCCAGTGAGGACACAAGATATTGGCGGGAAGACTTTCTGGGCCTGGAGAGGATACAGGATAACAGCTTTCAGACGGAATCCTTCCTAAACATGACGCGCGACTTCTGTACAGAAGTGGTAGCTCAGGAAAAGGATACCGCAGACCAGCTCCTTTTCATGAATAAGTCCATCAACTTCTTTGCACAGAATGAAGACTTTGACCTCAATAGTTACCAGAATGAAGTAATAGAGAATCCTACCCTCATAGAGCAGTTTGATCAATACAAAAAGCCATATGAGGAGGAGCAAGGCCTCAACTATGGTGATGGTTTTACCATCTCCAAGTTTGCTGTCCGTAATAAAAAACGGGAGTTCAAGAACCTCATTAAGCTGGATAACCAGATAGAGATCAACCTAAAAAGTAAGGACCTGGAATACATCCGACAGTACATAGAAAAAGGCTTCGACCATGACAAGGGCTTATCCTACTATAAGATCTACTTCAACCAGGAAATGGATTTCTGATAGTTAACAAACTCCGTTATACCGGATGCCGCTTGTCCATACCCTGGGTCCCTCCGGCATGACGAATTGTGTTGGATTTCCTTGTCTTCCAGAATCGCCTTAAAATGAATATTACTTTCCGTAATACCCCTTCGCACAAACTTACATCCCCTATAAATGGGATGCCCTGCAATCCGGTTACCATTCAAGTTGTGGGGTTGTTGCCCTTCCAAGGGTAAGGGGGTAGAGGGGGAAGGGTTTTCCACGTACATAACACGGAATAAGAGAAAAGATTCTCACTCAAACCTCAACCACCCACAGCATGAAAATCATCAACGAATTCAGAGAGTTTGCCGTCAAGGGAAATATGATAGACTTGGCCGTAGGTATCATGATAGGGACAGCTTTCAATAATACCGTTTCTGCCCTGGTCAAGTACATCCTGACGCCTCCCATAGGCTATTTCACCAATGGCGTAGATGCCTCAAATCTGAAGGTAGAGCTCATTCCAGCTATCATTGCGGCAGATGGAAGTATCGTCAAAGAACCCCTCATCCTGGAGTACGGCTTATTCATAGAGACCTTCATGGACTTTTTGATCATTGCCCTGGTGATGTTTGGAGTAGTGAGACTCATGAATAACCTTAAGCGGAAAGCAGAAGATAAGGAAGATGTATCTGTCCCTACTCCTAAGGATATAGAGCTGTTGTCTGACATAAAGACTGAGCTGAAGAGCTTAAATACGGTGCTTAGTGCTAATTTTTCTCAAGAAGGGAAGTAGATGTTTAGCAGAAGAGGTGCAAAAAGGGTCCCCTCTAAGGTCGTTGAGGCTCTCGAAACGATAAAGCTATATGGAGCGATTGAACCCCTCGAGAACCTCAGGGGCCTTTTGGGTCTGACCTACAGAAAGCTGATTTGATTTCTCTTGTCATCCTGTTGGGGTCGGGGGAGATAGCTGGCAGCGTCAAACGGGATCTAGCGTAACTTATATCAGAGTGGGAATGGATGACTGTTATCCAGATCTCGGCCGACCCTCCAGGCAATCCTCCACATGCCCGCCGAGATGACGGAAATCGGGCTGTCAATAAATAAGGAGAGAAAAACTTCTGCTTCCTGGAATCTTCCCAGAAAGCAGAAGCTGA
>JBCDBC010001163.1:0-2173 GCA_039184535.1 Bacteroidota bacterium
GAAAATACTTTCTGTCTATTATCTCCCGGACAGAAGGTTTTCTGCTTGATTTTCCTTAAATTCATACCTAATCTGTTTCCTGTTTCCGCTTCTATAATTCCCTGAAAATGATCAGAACCTTCTGTCTCTCTCTGGTGGTCGCTGGGTTGTCATTACTTTCGCTCTCTGCCTATGGGCAAAGTACCTCCTCTACCAAAGATGAAGACTTTAGGAATACCCCCGAGCCAGACTTTTTCCACTACATGAAAGCTGAGCGCTCCATGCTCAAGATAAATGTCATTGAGCTGGTCAAGCGTTTTCAGAATAATGGTGTTTTGGGGGTCATCCACCTTGGATACGAGCAGAAATGGAGTCCAGCTTGGTCCCTGAATACAGAAGCTGGATTAGGTTATTTCTTTACGCTGAATAATCAGGGGAGCCCGGATCTCCAACTCAATAGTAGCTCCATAGGGCTTACGGTTGGGCCCAGGTTTTACTACAATCTCAAGAGAAGAATGCTAAGGAACCTAAGCCAGGATAACCTCTCAGCAAACTATGTAACCCTCCATTCTAGTTCTACGCTGACCAGAAAGGTACGTGCCGGCATTAATGCTGATAACAGAATCCAATATCATTTTCATACTGTAGCCGTATCCTCTATGTGGGGTATGCAAAGAAGAATTATGGATATTGGCTACCTGGATTTCTCTCTGGGCCTTCAACTATCCTATGGGGATGAGGAAGATGCTGGCATTTACATTCCTGTAAATAGTGGTCAAAACTGGGGAATCATCCCCGTTTCTAACTTCCGTTTGGGGATTGCCTTTTAATAGTGTTGGAATCCCACCCTTCTTTTCCTAATTTTCTTCACAAGCAAAAACATTCTTAGCGATAGTAGTATGGCTACAAAGATGAATAGGCGATTTTTTCAAAAATGGATACTTGCGGTAGGCGTGGTCATTGTATTTTTTCTATTAGGTGTAGGTGCCAATTTCTCGGATAAGTACTTCGAGATAGCCAAAAGCATGGATATTTTTGGCAGATCTTACAAAGAGATTAACAAAGTTTATGTAGACGAAACGGATCCTACCCAGCTCATGCGCACAGCTATAGATGCCATGCTGGTCAACATGGACCCCTACACAAATTATTTTGGGGAGAATGAGATAGAAGACGCCAAGTTTTATCAGGCAGGTCAGTACAGTGGAATCGGAATCAAGCTGGTCAAAAAAGCAGATACCCTATTCATCAGAGACATTCAGAAAAAAGGACCAGCTGATAGAGCAGGGCTTAAAATAGGTGATAAACTGCTTAAGGTGGGAGATAACTCCGTAGTAGGCCTAAAAGCGACAGAAGCCATGGACCTACTAAGTGGGGAAAGTGGAAGTAAGGTAAGTATAGAAACTATTAGCCTGTCTGATGCATCCAGACAGAGCTACAACATCCCCAGAGAGTTTGAATCCAGCAGAAATGTCCCCTACACACACATGGCGGGAGACCATATAGGGTACATCATGCTTACGGGTTTTGATCAGGATGCAGGCTTTGAGGTGTATAATGCCTGCAAAAAATTGCGGGCTGAAGATCCTGACCTGGAAGGAATCATACTAGACCTAAGAGGAAATCCCGGAGGTAGAGTAGATGAAGCCGTAAATATCACCAATGCCTTTCTTCCTAAAGGAGAAAGCATTGTAGAGATGAGGGGCAGGACAGCAGAAACGCAGCGAGTATGGACTACCAGACAGGATCCCATAGACATTGACATTCCCTTGGCTGTACTGGTAAACCGCTCCAGTGCCAGTGCTTCCGAAATCGTATCAGGTGCCATGCAAGACCTGGATAGAGGCGTGGTTATAGGAGAAAGAAGCTTTGGAAAAGGGTTGGTCCAGAACGTTAGGCCCCTAAGTTTCAACACACAGCTAAAAATCACCATAGCCAAATACTACACCCCTAGCGGAAGATGTATTCAGGCCATTGACTATTCCAGTAGAAATGAAGACGGCAGTGTAGGGAAAATTGCAGATAGCTTAAAACAAGCCTTTACTACTAAAAATGGTCGGTTGGTTTATGATGGCGGTGGAATAGAACCTGATATCAAAATCCCTAATATGAAGTATCAGGCTGTAACCCAGGCTTTACTTAATCAGGGACTTATTTTTGACTTTGCCTCTAAGTTTAGCCAGAAAAGAGGCAC
>JBCDBC010001164.1:0-2173 GCA_039184535.1 Bacteroidota bacterium
AAGCTGCGACATCATCCAAATCAGGATCAAAGTCAAAGTAGGTATTTCCCTCCTTGAAGTTCACACTCGGCATGAGGGTAGGTATATCGTTTTGCACTAGTGGGAGAATGCCCATATCCCCTATGAAGTTCAATTCCAGATATCCTCTCCTTCCAAGTACGCGCAGGTTATAGTTGAGCGTATTCACTTCTGATTCTCCGAATTTCAACTCCTTGGCCCAGTGAAGTTTTTTCTCCTCTCCATCATAGTAAGGAGAAGAAGCCCATCCTACCAGTTCTATAGGCTCATATCCTTCTTCTATACGATACTCATTACCGGCTTCAGTATCCTCCTGCATTTCTTCCAGAAGGTCATCGTAATCCAGGTCTCCTGCATCTTCGTCCTTGATATGGCCAGACTCATCATAAGAAATGATGATGGCATAGCTGGACGTATCCATTATAGAGGATCCCTGCGGGAATAACATTCCTAGTACTTCCTGGGGCGGATTTCCCCACACCTGAGTCAGGATAAATGCTGACTGCTCAGGGTTCAGGTATTTATAGGTATTTGTAAGGTTGATTTCGGCCAGGTCATCTCCTAGGACTACCGTACCGGAATCTACATAATTCATGGCCTGCTCTACACTGTCCATGTAAAGCTGATATTGTTCCAAATAGGCAGCTACAACAGCACTATCTACTTCCGTAATTTCTTCCTCCTGTGCAAAAGAAAACAAGCCAAGGCAAACGAGACAAAAGCAAATAAAATTAGGTTTCGTTGTTTTCATGAAAGCGTTATATAGTTAAGTGATTTTATGGTTTCATTACACAGCCAGACAGAATAGCCTTGTTCTATCCACAAGATACATAGGACTACCTACTACCTTATGTAAGCGCAGCAAATACCAGATCGATTATCAGGGGGGATTCTTAATAAATAGGAAGAAATCTGCCAGATTTCCTGGGATATACTTACAGAAAATAAACGGTTTTTTTGTGGGGATATTGGGGAGGTGTATGGCTAACCTATAAATCGATCCCACTCACCTGCCTATGTTCCTCTTGCAGTCTGGGATCCTTTAGGTGCAGGAGCTCTTTTATTAGTTTATTTTGATTTGATGAACTATATTATTGTTGGTTTTAATTTTTAGTTTGTTGGTAGTAATTGCATACATATGAGTTTGGCTAATGGGAATAATGGGAACTCATTCGACCATATAAGAAGGTTGGTAGTACAGAATAGTATAGAAGAGGCTTTAGAGATTTTAATTAATTCTTTCAGCGATTTACCTAAGGTGGATGAGCTTTTGGTCCAAGCGTCGAGATTTAATGGGCTAATGAAAGAAGTCGCAGATGGTACCTTGTCGAATAGGGAAAAAAATGAGGAACTTAATAAGCTTAGAACCAATATTTTAGCCTTTCTTAGAAATGCTGAAAATAACCTCTCATCTCAAGTTCCAAGCCAGCCGCCCGAGAAAGGACTGAGAGGTTACAGGGAAGTTTATTTACAATCTTCTATTAGGCTCAAGGTTATCGATCAATTGAAAGTAGATTTTCCAAAAGGAAGTGGATATACGGTAAAGGAGTTGGTGGCGAATTTAGGTCTGGGAAAGAGAGATAGGAAATATATTGTTCAAGTTCTTCTGGAAATGGAAGGGAATAATTTAGTTGATAAAACTAGGTTGGGGGAAAGGACACGTTGGAAGCTAAATCAGGATGGATTGAATTTTTTTAAATAAAAAAGACTTACACTGCTACTCCTAGTATTTCGTCTGGATTAGGACGGGTGCAGTGCAAGCCTACTGAGCTCTCTATTACACATTCGATAATCGTTTACTTCGAATTCCGGTCTGTCCACAATTCTGTTCTGACAACATTTTCAATCTTGGGATTCCGATAAATCTTATCCCCTTTAGAAACTCTATCTGGGAATAAAAACCTAGATGTCCATTGTTATCATCTAAAAGAGGCGGTCCACTTATTACAAGATCATCGTAAAGCCATTTAATTTTGAGGCGTTGGCAAGACGCAAGGATGATCATTTCAATTGACGACTTTCCTGTTTCCAAGAAATCAGAAATTAAAATTTGCTTTTGCTTAAAGGGGCTGCTCAGTAGGCTTGCACCTCTGCGAGCACTGTCAAAGAGATGATTTTTAATTTTAAACCACCAGCCTACGTCACAGTTGTCAGC
>JBCDBC010001165.1:0-2164 GCA_039184535.1 Bacteroidota bacterium
TGGGTCTCTTTGGAAGTTGGCAGTTAGCTTGTACCCCCGCCCCACAAGAAAAAGAAGAAACCCCGGAAGTAGCCAGTAGATCTCTAGCCCCTCCTCCTGAGTTTCCCTACCAGCTAGACCAACCGATAAGCAAGGTAAAACTCCCTAGAACCCTCACAGAAATATCCGGTCTCTCCTATGTTGCACCCGGAGAGGTGGTGATTGTACAAGATGAGAAAGGGAATCTTTACCACTATGATCTGGAAAATGATAGCCTTATACATACCCATGACTTTGGGAAAGGAGGAGATTATGAGGGCGTGGAAACACTGGGTAATCGCGCATTTGTCCTGAGAAGTGATGGAGATGTCTATCACATAGAAGACTGGACAGTAGAAGAAGAGGATGCCGAGAAAGTGGAGACCATACTGACAGATAGAAATGATACGGAAGGACTAGGGATCATAGAGGATCAGAACCTCCTGCTTATTGCCTGTAAAGCGGAGCCTAATTACGATGGGAACTCTCTTAGCTACAAGCGAGCTATATACGCGTATGATTATGTGAAAAAGCGAGTACTTCCTCAGCCATTTTTGTTAGTGGACCTGAAAGATCTTAAGAAGAGATTGAAGCAAAGTGCGCTTACTCGCTTCGCAAAAGACTTTGCCAGCACCTTTGACCCTGCAGGAGATAGAAGCTTTCAGCCATCAGGAATATCAGTTCATCCCATTACAGGAGACTTTTATATCATCGCTACCGCTGGAAAGCTACTGGTAGTAATGGATGAACAGAAGAAAATAAAGATGGTCCAGCCTCTGGATGATGAGGTTTTTAAGCAACCTGAAGGGATCTGTTTTGGACCGGACGGTACACTTTATATCTCTAATGAGGGAAGAGGAGGAAGAGGGAATGTGCTACAATTCTCCTATCTTGCGGGCAAGAACTAAGAATAGCTAAAGGAGGTATCTCCGACCTTGTCCTATGCCGGAGCGAAAAGTCTCTCATCTTATCCAAAGGTCCGTTTTGGGTCTCGTTCTGGGTCTATTGTATGCAGCAGCAGCCTATGATGGGCACTATCTATTACCACTTGGAGCATTTACAGGCTTTTTGATCGGGCTGATAACTGCTTGGTTGGACCATTATGTATTTACCGGGAAAATCAGAAGACTCAGGTTTTCGTATGTCCTGCTTATCAGGTCCCTAAGCTATCTCGCCTCTATTTTCCTTTGTCTAATCTTAATGGGGACCCTTTATTTCTATTCTACAGGAGCTAGAGGGGGAGAGATTCTCCATAATCTCTTTCATAATTCATGGGTACAGGAAGGGAATATTTTTTGGTCAGTAGCTTTCAGTTTTGCATTGATCCTTGCCTTCCAATACATCAACCTTACTGTCAGGTTATTAGGGCCTAATACCTTACGAAACTACATCCTTGGGAAGTACCACAAGCCTGTGGAAGAGGAGCGAATATTTATGTTTTTAGACATAAAGGGGTCTACTACCATTGCGGAACGGCTAGGGCACTATCGCTGGCATAATATGCTGAACGACTTCTTTTTTGATTTGGCAGAACCCGTAAATGTTTCTCTGGGGGCCATATACCAATATGTAGGAGATGAAGTAGTCATTAGCTGGCCTAAAAAACGTGGGGTGAAAAACCTCAATGTGATCAGATGTTTTTATCGAATTAAGAAAAAACTAACTCAGCGACAGAGTAGGTATGAGAAAAGATATGGGGTTAAGATCTCTTTTAAGGCTGGCTGCCATATAGGAAAAGTTATTTCAGGAGAAATAGGAGATTTAAAGCGTGAAATCGTATTTCACGGTGACACAGTAAATACTGCTTCGAGAATTCAGGAAGAGTGTAACAGACTAGGGAGGGAGTTTCTGATATCTGAGCTTCTGTTGAAAGAGCTGGACTTGGGAAGTGATTTCATATCTGAATTCATGGGGAGTATTCACTTGAGGGGGAAAGAAGTAAACATCAATCTGTTTAGTATCTTACCCGCACCATCTGCAAGTAGTGATGCACCATGACTGACACAAGCCAGGAACAGGAGGTAAGGCCAGAGCTGATAGCGCTGGAAGGTATTACCGCATTAATGGATAATAAATTCCGTATCCCCTTCACCCAATTTAGATTTGGCATAGATCCTATAATCGGCCTTGTACCTATAGCAGGAAA
>JBCDBC010001166.1:0-2162 GCA_039184535.1 Bacteroidota bacterium
CTACGGGCAAGGTGGTTAATGAAGCTACCATCCCGGGTAAATGTGCTGCTCCACCAGCTCCAGCTATGATCACCTTAAGGCCCTTACTTCTAGCCTCTTCAGCATAGGAGAACATTCTTTCGGGTGTTCTGTGGGCAGAAACTATGGTTAACTCATAGGGGATTTGGAATAAATCCAGCATTTCTGCGGCCCCTTTCATGACAGGTAAGTCTGACTTACTGCCCATGATGATCCCGACTAAGGCTTTATTCTCACTCATCTTGATTAGCTGGCTTTAACGGTTACAGCTCCTTTTACCTCTTCTATCTTGTTTACTAACTGATTTTTATCCCCAGCCAGTATGGTTATATGCCCCATTTTTCTAAAGGGACGGGTTTGGGTTTTCCCATAAATAAAGGGGTACACCCCATCCATGGCTAAGAGCTTCTCTATTCCTTCATAAAGGAAAGCTCCTGTAAATCCATCAGCCCCTAATAAATTGACCATTGCAGCCGGGCTTGTTAAACGGGGATCTCCCAATGGCAAATCCAATATAGCGCGCATGTGCTGCTCAAACTGAGAAGTAGGGCAAGACCTAATGGTGTGGTGACCTGAATTATGAGGACGTGGTGCCATCTCATTTATCAATACTTCCCCTTCTCTGGTCAGGAAGAGTTCTATGGCTAGTACGCCTACATAATTAAGGGTAGAAACCACCTTTTTGCCTAATTCCTCTATCTGCTGATTAATGGATGCGCTTATCTCGGCTGGAGAAAATAAATATTCCACTAAATTATACTCAGGATGAAATACCATTTCTACGACAGGATAGACTCTTATCTGCCCTGACACATTTCTCCCCACTATCACTGCCAGCTCCTTCTCAAATGGGACAAATTCTTCAACTAATCCTCCTACCTCAGGCACCTTCTCTACGTACTCTACTCTATTCAAAAATGCCACCCCTTTCCCGTCATATCCTCCACGTCCTGTTTTATATACTACAGGATATTCCCGCACCTTCCCTAATACCTCTTCCTTATTCTCCACCAGAAAAAAAGGAGAAGTGGGAAGTTGATGATCTGTTAGAAACTGCTTCTGTAACCGTTTATCCTGAATCATTCTGATAGTAGCAGGTGATGGATAGACCTCTTTGCCTTCTTTCTCCAGCGCTTCCAGGGCATCTGTATTTACATGCTCTATCTCTATGGTGAGAACATCACAATTTTGGCCAAAGGAATATAAGGTGTCATAATCTTTCAGGGAACCCTGAGTAAAATGATGGGCTACCTCTTTACAAGGTGCTTGCGGATCTGGGTCTAGAACATGAATGACCACATTATAATCCAGGGCAGACTGGATAAGCATTTTCCCTAACTGCCCCCCTCCTACTATTCCGACCCGCTTATTTCTATAAAAGTACTTTTCCATAACTTTTCTTCCGTAATCAGGCCTCCTCTCCCTTAGCTTGTTGCCAGAATTCTTCTAGCTTCTCCAAGGGGTAGTCTTTCATCTTTTTGCCTTCTTCCTTAATGACTCCTTCCATGTATTGGAACCTGAATTTAAACTTCTGGTTAGTCAGAGTGAGGGCATCATCTGCATTTATGCCACTGAGCCTACAATAGTTAATGAGGGCAAATAGTAGGTCTCCCATTTCTTTTTCCCTCTCCTCTTCCGTCTCTGCCTCCTCAAACTCCGCTAGTTCTTCCATGAACTTATCCTTAGCTCCCTGGGCATCATCCCAATCAAATCCTCTGCTAGCTGCCTTTTCTTGCATGCGCTGCGCCTTAATCAGGGAGGGGAGCTGATCTGGGACACCATCTAGAGCTGATTCTTTTATCTTTCTTCCCTGCTTTATCCGTTCTTCCTTTTCGTTTTTGGTTTGACCTAACGCTAATTGCCCAAAGCATAGTAATATGACTAATATCTTAAGTGGCATCCCTTGGTATGTGAAACGATTAGACTTCATGATATCGGAAACAAGACACCTCATGATCGTTGACCATACCTGTAGCTTGCATATGGGCATACACAACAGTAGTGCCTACAAATTTAAATCCACATTTTTTTAGATCTTTACTTATGGTGTCGCTCAATGGTGTATTCGCCGGTGCGTCTCTGTGATCCTTCAAGGCATTCTTAATAGGTTTGCCATCTACAAAAGCCCAGATATAATCGGAAAA
>JBCDBC010001167.1:0-2158 GCA_039184535.1 Bacteroidota bacterium
AAAGAACTAAAAATCTCCCTATGGAGTCAGTTCCCAGCCTTCCCTGATTTCAAGCTTGAGATGAACTAGTATGGACCCGAAGCCCCCCAAACATGCTGAAAAGATGCTGCAGTTTTTTCTCCGGGAAGAACTGGCTGAGGAAATACTAGGAGATTTAGAGGAGAAATTCTTCCGACTACGCAAGAAAGGATCTGTTCGAAAAGCACAGCTTAATTACTGGTTTCAAGCCCTCAATTATCTGAGGCCTTTTGCATTTAAATACCTACAAGTAGACTCAATTTTAACCACCATGATACGCTATAACTTCTTGATAGGATTTAGGATCCTGCTAAAGAATAAACTCTTTTCTGTCATCAACATTGGCGGATTGGCCATTGGTATGACAGTGGCTATTCTGATCGGTTTATGGATACAGGACGAATTCTCATATGATACTTATAATGAGAATTATGATCGGATAGTCCAGGTCTTTAGAAAAAGTGATAGAAATGGGAATGTAATCATCAGCACCTCAGTGCCAGGCCATGTGGGGGTGACCCTCGAGGAAGATTACAGTAACTACTTTGAAAGGGTAGCCATGACCTTTTATCGGACTAATCCCCAACTTCTGAAGGCCGGGGAGTTTTCTGCAGAAGAAATGGGCTATATTTTCCAGCCTGCCATTACAGAAATACTATCATTTGATATGGTGGCTGGCTCTCACAAGGGACTTGAAAATGTATTTGGGATTCTGTTATCAGAAACATTAGCTAAGAAGATGTTTAATCTGGAGGATCCTATGGGAAAAACCATAACCTTGAATGGAGCCCTTGATCTGATTGTAGAAGGCGTCTACAAAGACTTTCCTGAGAATTCTACCTTTGGAGACGCAGATTACTTTCTTTCTCAGCAGCTAGTTTACAATGACGATAATCCCTATAGCTGGGATAACTTTAACATTAAAGTATTTGGCCTACTACGAGAGGGTGTACAGCAGGAAAATGCTTCCCTTGCTATCAAGGAAGTATTAAACAAGAACCTGGAATCAAACGGGAGGACCAATGATCTCTTTCTACTTCCCATGAAAGACTGGCACCTAAACGCCAACTTTGAAAATGGGGTACAAACACCTAGCGAAAGAATGAAATTCATAAAGCTCTATGCTATAGTAGGCATGTTGGTATTACTCATAGCCTGCATCAACTTCATGAACCTAAATACAGCAAGATATCAGACCAGAGGGAAAGAGGTAGGAATAAGAAAAGCCATAGGTTCTTTCAGACATCACCTGATTTGGCAGTTCTTAGCTGAATCCATGATCTATGCATTTGCAGGATTACTCATTTCCCTGGTCTTGGTCATGTTCTTACTTCCCTGGTTCAGTAGCGTTACAGATAAGCAGCTATTTTTTCCCTATACCAACTTATGGTTCTGGGGTATCTGCATAGCCTTTGCGTTGTTCTCAGCGTTGGTTGCAGGTAGTTATCCAGCCTTATTCTTATCCTCCTTTGATCCTATCAGTGCCCTAAAAGGGAAGCTAAAACAAGGTGCTGCCAGTGTTCGCTTCAGGCAGGGACTAGTGATCTTCCAGTTTACCATCTCCATCATTCTGATCATTAGTACCATGGTAGTCTATCAGCAAATAAACCATGCGAAGGAACGACCAGTGGGTTACGTGCAGGATAAACTTCTCACAGTAAAGGGCAGGTCTGAAGAATACGTAGAGAAGTTTGATCTCCTACAAACTGAACTCCTGAATACGGGCAACATAACCGCTGTAGCTGCTGCTGATTATCCCCTATCTAATACATTGGGTAATAATGATGACTACAAAATGGATGGCAAAGGGATAGATGGAGAATTTAACAATATTAGGGTCTCACCAGAATATGGGGCTGCCACCAAATGGGAACTCTTACTGGGAAGGGATTTCTCACGAGAGTTAGATGAGAAAAACTCCATTATCATTAGCGAATCTGCGGCTAACCTTATTGGACTTGAGGATCCTCTTGGGAAGGTGATCGAAGCACCTTATGAGATTAATGGTCAGAGAATGTTCACTATTGTGGGAGTGGTAAGAGATATGGTTAAGGAATCTCCTTTTGAGCCTGCTAAGCCCCTGATTGTGTATTGCACAGAAAATCCATTAGAATTCATGTTCATTCGAATAAAGTCAAAT
>JBCDBC010001168.1:0-2151 GCA_039184535.1 Bacteroidota bacterium
AATCGACCAGCTTCTATTCGGTTGATGGCTGCTAATTGGCCCTTTGATAGCGATAGTGATTCTCTCCAGGCTATGATTCCCTATCGGGCAGATGTCTTAGTAGCTGATAGTAATCATAAAGCAGAAGCCTTAGAGAGGTTTTGGGTCGTTGCGCGTGAGCTGGGGCTTGGGCAACATGTTAAATCCATGAGTGGTAGGGAAATGAACGTATACTTTGAGAGCGGCCTCCCCAATTTTGATGTACAAAATCAACCTTCTATGCAATTGGGGTGGGTATGGGCACCATATCTTAAGAATTATCGGAAAACTGAGGCCTTCAAGGCTTATATACGAGAAGCTAATGTACTTGCCTTTTGGCAAAAACATGGGTTCCCTCCACAGTGCAGAGACCTGGGAAATGGAGATTTTGTATGTGATTAACTAACTTTCATAAAAACGACTAACCCACATGCACACCACCCGCCTCGCAGCTATCATGTTTACCGTCATAGTCGGGTATACGGCTATGATGCAGCGCAATCAGGCGGAGGCCATGGCAGCAGTAAAGGGGTATGAAGCCGTCCTCAAAGCACGTATACAGGCCCATGGGGGAGACCTTCTCCAAACTTATGGAGATGGAAGTCTACTATCTATTTTCCCCTTCTAAAGCGTTCTTCTGGTAAATCTTTTGTTAGAAAATCAGAGAGACTTACGACTTTGATCTCTTCACTTTTTGGATAAGATTCTCCTTCAGGGATGATGATATATCCCTTATCTGCTTTTATATCTTCCATACTTTGATAGAAGCCTTTGGTTATTTTGGGTGCATTAGAACTTTTAACCTCAACAGCAATTTTTTTTCCTGTAGGAAGTATGAGGAGTAAATCTGTTTCTGCACCCGCATGTGTTCTGTAAAAATACATTTCACTGCTCTCTGGGAGAGAGCGTTTGATTTGTTCCACTACGTAGGCTTCCCATGAAGCTCCATAAGCAATGTGCCCCAATAGCTGCTCTTCATCCTGAATCTGAAGAAGGTAGTGTAGGATCCCTGTATCTCTGATATATATTTTGGGTGATTTGACTAGTCTCTTCCCAATATTCGTGTAATAAGGTTGTAGGCGATGAATAATAAAACTCCCTTCCAATAGATCAAGGTAACGGCTAATGGTGCTGGCACTTAAGCCCAAGGACCTGGCAAGTTGACTTATATTTAGGAGATTTCCATTTATATGCGCTAACATGGAAAGCAGGCGTCTTAAGGCTCTGGAAGGGATATCATATCCTAACTCACGCAGATCCCTTTCCAGAAAAGTTCTGATAAAATTATTCAACCAGGTCCAGGTAAACTCTGCTTTAGGAGCCAAAAGGGCATTAGGGAACCCTCCTCTTAGCCAGTGAGTTCTTAGATTTACCTCCTTAGAGACTTCTAAAAGGGAGAATGGGCTTAGTTCTGCATAAGCTATTCTTCCAGCTAATGTCTCAGAACTTTGCCTGATCAGGCCAGGAGATGCAGATCCTAGTATGATAAATCGGGCAGGTCGTCTATCCTGATCCACTAAGGCCCTTAGTAATGCAAATAATTCAGGCATACGCTGAATCTCGTCAATAATGACACATTTGTCTTGATGGAGAGTTAAATAGGTTTCTGCATTTTCCAGTTTACGTAGATCTGAATCTAATTCCAGATCTAAATAAATAGTGGGTATTGAAAGCTGTTCCCGGATACTTTTGGCCAGCGTAGTTTTGCCTACTTGCCTGGGCCCAATGATGCCGACAATAGGGAAGTAGGTCAAATTTTCTAGAACCGAGGAGGTAATAGATCTGGATAACATCCTTGAAAAATAGTTATTTAATGGAGGATTTTCAAGGTATATTATTGATTGGAATTATTTTATTTCAGAGAGAGGAAGTAGAAACCCATTCAAATTAATTATCTTCCCTTACTAAAAATCCATTTCAGTACTATATGCCCACTACACGCCTCGCTGCTATCATGTTTACCGACATAGTCGGGTACACGGCTATGATGCAGCGCAATCAGGCAGAGGCTATGACGGCAGTAAAGGGGTATGAGGCTGTCCTCAAATTACGCATACAGGCACATGGGGGAGATCTCCTCCAAACCTATGGAGATGGAAGTCTGTCTGTCTTCGATTCAGCTTCAGCTGCAGT
>JBCDBC010001169.1:0-2150 GCA_039184535.1 Bacteroidota bacterium
CTCTGTGTAATGCCTGAAAATACTAAAGAGAATATTCAAATTCTCCCAACGCTTTTAAGAGAGATAGAAGATAATGTTTTCTTGAAGGGAAGACATGAGACGGATGAAGAGAGTTTTTACTCTCCAGAAGACGCACTCGCTTATGTGTCTCTAAATCCGGTAAAGCTATCCTTCCTACAAGCCCTTAAATCTAAGATTGAGGATTTGCCAGCCATTTCCCCCGATCTAGAAGAAGGATATAAACTCGTAAAAGAACTACTGTCCTGTGATGAGAATGTATGCAAACAGAAGCTTAGGCATACTCATGTGGTAGATATTCTCCGTATGCTACCGGGAGTCCTTTCTCTACAGGAACTTTGTAACCTGCAGGGAGGAATTAACAGGAGAGTTTTTACTATCTCTTCTATAAAGCGAGATGCGCAAGGGAATCCTAAGCACATACGCATTTTGCTAGCTTCAAATGTTACCTACTCCACCCCACAAGAAGGATTTGGAAAAGGAAAAGAACACAGAGGAATTTGTAACTCCTACCTGCTGGACTTACTGGCATCCGGAAGTCCAAAGCCCACAGCCAGAATATTTGTCCAGAGAAGAGATTTTGGCCCACCTGAGAAGCATAGGACTTTCTTACCTTTCTATGACGTACAACCTGATGAGAATTTCTTGACTAAGCTACGTATGCCTCTGCTGATGATAGCTGCAGGTAGTGGGATTTCAGGCATTCATGCTACGCTGCAAGAACGTTTGGCATGGTCTAGAAAAGGATATGAAGTGGGAGAAGCTAAGCTCTTGTTCGGCTTACAGAATAAGAACAAAGACTTCATCTACCAGGACTCTTTGGAAGCTTTTCAGAAAGAAGGAATCCTGAAAGATATAGTATTAGCAGAATCCAGACCTGATGTCGGCACTAAGCAGTACGTCCAGCACTACCTCATGAAAGGTGCATTCTCCCAGGAATTAAAGGAGATAGCTGCCGAGGAGCGCGGAATGGTACTTTGTGGAGATTGGCGTATGGGACAGTCTGTCCTCTTTGGTGTCTTGCCATTCCTGCTGCCGCTTCCATCTGGAAGAAAAGGTGGAGACATTTCTCAACTGAACGCCGAAGCACTTGAAGCTGTATTTGCAGAAGGGAAAGAACTGGTAACAGCTCTTAGAAAAAGCCGAACCATTATGGCTTCTGCCTCAGGTACCCGTTACCAAAAACGTCCATTTACCTTTGAGGATGCTAAGCAGGTTCTGGAGGACCTACAGGCTATCGGCTCCATCTCTGATGCGAAAGCTTTTCATGGATTAGAAGCTGCCTAATAAGCCTTTCTTTATTACTTGCTTATGTCAGTGCTTCCCTGCTGTAAAGCTCGACTAAGTCTCTCAAGTGTTAAGAAATGATACTTACGTGATCTTAGGCGAAGATCTTTATTGGTAGTTTTTCGTTATATTACTTGTAGCGATTAATTTTTATAATTCTGATGAGCCAAGTTCAACCTAATATTCCGTTGAATCAGCAACAGCTTGAAATTCTTAAGCTTTTCACAAGAGAGCTTGAAGAGCGTGATATGCTAGAAATTAAAAGACTGATAGTTCGGTATTTGGCTGAAAAAACTACTAAGCAGGTCGATGAAGTTTGGGATCAGAAGGAATGGACCAATGAGAAAATGGACTCTATCCTGATGGAGCATAATCGAACTCCCTACAACTCAAAAAACTAAACTGAAGGCTTTGGATGTAGTTTTAGATACCAATGTACTTATTGTCGCTATTTCTTCTAGATCCAAGTACAGACCTATCTTCGATAGCTTCCTCAATGAAGAAATTAACCTCTGTGTTACTTCTGATATTCTAATAGAATACGAAGAAATTATTGGTAGATATTTAGGGAAGCAACTTGCAACAAATATCCTCTAGATAATTGAGAATGCTCCCAACGTCAGATGGATTACCAGATATTATAAATGGGACCTGATCAAAGAGGATCCCGATGATAATAAGTTTGTAGATTGTGCAATAGCAAGTAATGCCAGGTTTCTGGTTAGTAATGACAAGCACTTTCAAAGACTAAGAAAAATTGAATTTCTCTCTGTGAACCTTGTAGATGCCTCAGTATTTCTGGAGGAGCTAAGTCATAAACAAAATCCATAAAGGAAGCGGTGTGA
>JBCDBC010001170.1:0-2149 GCA_039184535.1 Bacteroidota bacterium
TTTCCTCAGACCTGGCGGTAAGCATAATGATGGGGGTGTGAACTTCTTTTGCTCTAAGTGTCCGACAGATTTCTATCCCATCTACTTCCGGGAGCATAATGTCCAGAATGATCAGATCATGCCTACCTTTTAGGGCGCTTTGCAAGCCTTCTCCTCCGTGATAAGACTTGTCCACCTGGAAGTGCATATCCTTTAGATGAATTTCCAAAAGGTCTACGATAGCAGGGTCATCTTCTATGATCAGAATTTTTTTCATGTTTCCAACCAGTTAGCATCAGTGGGTAAGTAACCAATTAAGTATCACGAAAGTATCACATGAATATCCTATTGGTTTGTCTGCTGTATTTCATAAGGTGAATTTTTTGCGTAAAAAAAGCCGGCCTCGAGAGGCCGGCATACAATAAAGAGTATTATTATTCCAGTTTTAGTTAGTTATGACCAGCTTTCCAGTCAATACTTTTTCTCCTTCCATTCTCACAAGATATACTCCATGAGAAAGTTCAGGTAAGCTGATTTCCAGGCTTTCCTGCTTCACTTCAGGAAGTTCATACACCAGTCTTCCACTTAAGTCCAGAAGCTTTAACGTATAGGTATCTTTAGCATCGTTCTCAAAAGAAACTACAAACTTGCCTGAAGTTGGATTAGGATAAATGGAAACAGAAGCCTCTAAAGTGCCATCTATGCTGGTAGCAAGATTCGATTCAGTTACTTGATAAATGTCTCCTGTGTTGTAAGCAGCTGCATATAATTCTCCACTACTATCTTCTCCGAAGGTACTTAGCTGTCCACTTCCCATGAGAACGCCCTGAACTGTGGTAATAAACTCATCATCCACTTTCTGAGTAGTCCAGAATCTACCTGAGGCATAATCACCGAACACGTAGTGTCCCTGAAGTAAAGGATAAGTTTGTCCTCTGTATACATAGCCTCCAGTAATAGAAAGGCCTCCTTCAGAATTATGTCTGTAAGTAAATACGGGTTCAGTGAGCTGGCTGGCACTTACACAGTTATCCAGGTTAAACTCATCATCTCCTTCATAGCATCTCCAACCGTAGTTGAATCCGCCAGCACTTCCAGCAGGCTCAAAGCTAACCTCCTCTACCTTCCCCTGTCCTACGTCTGCTATCCACATATCCCCAGTTTGACGGTCAAAACTCCATCTCCAAGGATTTCTATGCCCAAGGGTCCAGATTTCGTCTAGCGTAGAACCTACATTTACAAAAGGATTATCTGCAGGTATAGAATAAGGATCTCCATTATTTACATCCAGTCTCAAGAACTTACCTAACAGTTCTTGAGGATCCTGGCTTCTATCATTTGGATCTCCACCCGAGCCACCATCTCCCATACCTATGTAGAGATATCCATCTGGCCCAAAGGCAATGTCTCCACCATTGTGGTTTCCGAAATCCTGGTCTACTCTGATGATCACATTGGCGGAAGTTTCGTCAGCTTCATTAGGGTCATTTTCAGAGACTTGATAGCTAGCTACTACAGTACCTCCTCCTGCTTCAGTGTAGTTTACATAGAATAAGCCATTATTGGCATAATCAGGGCTGAAGACCAGTCCCAGAAGTCCTCTTTCAGACCCATTATTATTAACTACATTTTGAATATCTAGAAAAGGGGTGCTTTCAGTTACACCTTGTGCATTAATAATTTTGATCACACCTCTCTTTTCTACGATAAACAATCTATCATCACCCGCATTGGCTATGTCTACCGGGCTGGAAAAGCCACTTGCAAACAATTCCAGTTCTATTTCTGGCTGGGCAGAAAGTTGGAACGCGAAGAAGGTAGTAAAAGCAAAGGCTACCCAATACTTTCTAAAGTTCTTGTTCATGCTAAGCAATTTGTTGAAATATGTATTATCCTTTACAAAACTAACGTAATCTAAGACTGTTTTTAGTGGTTTTTTAATAATAAACGTTAAAACCCCGTTAATACCCTATGTCGAATTCCCTTAATTCGTTACATTAAGCCACGGATCTGTTAAATGGCTAATTTTCGTAATATCGCAAAAGTCAAATGAAGCACCCTCTATCTGAATTGCTCGGTTATGCAGGATAATTGACCGTATAGGCCAATAATTGGGAGTGACATTTGCTTATTTAAAGAAGTATCAATAACGTTGCATCTAGAAACCAAA
>JBCDBC010001171.1:0-2145 GCA_039184535.1 Bacteroidota bacterium
AAAAAATCTTCCCCTGGCGACCCTTGATAAGCATTTCACTTTTGTACCCCACCTAGAATTAGTAAGCTCCTATTGAGTAGCCCTTACCAGCCAGCTAACTTCCTCCCCCATTACAAGTTGCATGGCATTTATCTTTACTCACTTCTTCATTGTATATTTCGCCCCTAACCATCATTCTCATAGAAAGCCTTACTCATGAATTATAGGACATCCGTTTTTCTGCTTTTTGGAGGACTTTTTTGTACCATCCTCTCTGCGCAACAGCCTAAAAGAGCCTACCATGTACCTGAGTTTGCACGTACATGGCACTTGCCTAGTGTGCACCCTGACCACATCATGTTAAATCTGACGGAAGATCCATCCACTTCCATGAGCGTCACATGGCGTACGAAAGTAGAAGTCATGAAGGGCTATGCAGAGATTGCGTTGGCTACTGCAGCTCCCAAGTTTTGGCGCAATGCCATTACCATAAAAGCTAAGACCCAAACCATGAATGCCATGACAGTGCCAGGTGCTAATTCCATCAGTAATTATCATGCTGTCACCTTCACAGGCCTTTTGCCTGATACCCTCTATGCCTACCGGGTAGGAGATGGCAGGATATGGAGTGAATGGATTCAGTTCAGAACGGCTGCACAGGCAGAAAAGCCTTTTTCCTTTCTATATGTAGGCGATGCACAAAATTATCTACTGGAACTTTGGTCTCGCCTGATCAGAGAGGGCTACCGAAAGGCGCCGGACGCACGTTTTATCATTCACGCAGGGGATTTAGTAAATAACCCCCACTACGAGCGTCAGTGGCACGAATGGTTCCAGGCAGGTGGCTTTATACATAGCATGCTTCCTTCTATGCCTACCCCGGGAAATCATGAATACGGTCCCTATACACAGGGAGGCGAAGGAGTTCTCTCCATACAATGGCCTTATCAGTTTACGCTCCCTAAAAACGGGCCCAAAAAGCTGGCAGAGACTACCTACTATGTGGACTATCAAAATACCAGACTGATCAGCCTCAACACAAATACCATGATAGAAGAACAGGTAGAGTGGCTGGATTCTATTCTCGCTGAAAACGAGAAGAAATGGACTATCCTGACCTTCCATCATCCCCTCTTTTCAGGTTCAGCGGGAAGAAATAATCAGCAGGTTAGAGATCTTTGGAAACCCATCTTTGGTAAGTACAAGGTGGATCTGGTTTTACAAGGCCATGATCATACCTATGCACGTGGTAGGGCGGTCAAACCTGAACTAAACCTTACTGCTGGGATGAACAAAAGAGACTATAGTGGGACAGTGTATGTGGTTTCTGTAAGTGGGGGGAAAATGTACGGACTGATGCCTAATGGTTGGGAAGACTTTGAAGAAGCAGAAAGAGACAGAGGAGCAGAGAATACCCAATTGTTTCAGGTCATTAATGTTGATGGGGATAAGCTATCCTTTGAGGCTTACACAGCAACCGGACAGTTGTATGATGCCTTTGACTTAATAAAGTCCGGGAAGGATATGCCCAATAAATTTGTAGAGAGAAAGCAGGAAGCCATTCCAGCCAGAAGATTCTCCAATTCTATCCCCTACCAGGATCAATTACCAGAAGGGATAGAAGCACAGCTAAAGCAGCTATATGATGGTTTCAAAATAGATGGGATAACCTATCTGGATGAGCCTGAATTAAGAGGATATAAAGTCTATATGTCCAAAGATGGGGAATACATAAGACTCACCCTTGACGAAAAAGGAAACATACTGGAAAAGTAAATCTATTCTCTATACAAAAAAACAGCTGATCAGCTAAGTGAGAAAATAGCTAGAGCCTAAGCATCCTTCACTAAGGGAATAACCTCCTCCCCTATTAGCTGGATAGCTTCTTTAAATTGTTCATGGGTAAGGCCAGCGCTGTCCATCATGAAGGAGAAACGAGTGATACCCCCCAGAGATTCACTATGACGGATGAGTTTTTCAGCTACTTCTTCCGGGCTACCTATAACTAATGCCCCCTGAGGTCCAGCTTGAGCTTCAAACCTTTGGCGGGTTACGGGGGGCCACCCTCTTTCTTTTCCTACCCTATTAAAGGTCTTCTCATAGCCAGGGTAGTAGGTGTCTTTGGTTTTTTGTGTATCCCTGCCTACAAAACCTAGAGAATGCAAG
>JBCDBC010001172.1:0-2140 GCA_039184535.1 Bacteroidota bacterium
CACAGACTTTCCATTTTTCAAGGAGTATGTGTTCAACTACGGCAAAGTACCTTTTCTGAAGGAGACAGTAGATGAAAAGATCCTTGGGAGAGTAGTCTATCTGCTAATGGTCATCCTGATTGTAACTGCAGTTTCCAACAGTGTGAACCTAACAGACGGCATAGATGGCCTGGCAGCGGGAACTACCGCCATTGTGGGAGCAGGCTTGGGAGTATTCGCTTATGTTTCTGGTAACATTGTATTCTCTCAGTACCTCAACATCAGCTACATACCGCTCTCCTATGAGTTGCTGGTATATGCAGCCGCACTGGTCGGAGGATGTTTAGGCTTCCTTTGGTACAATGCACATCCTGCCCAGGTATTCATGGGAGATACAGGAAGCTTAGCCCTAGGAGGAGCAGTAGGAGTGATGGCACTTATGGTAAAGAAAGAATTGCTCTTACCTATTCTCTGCGGAATCTACTTCGCAGAATCCCTTTCCGTGATCATTCAGGTTTCTTATTTCAAATACACCAAAAAGAAATACGGTGAAGGTAGACGCATCTTCAAGATGTCCCCCCTTCATCACCACTTTGAGAAAACAGGCATGCATGAAGCTAAGATTGTGGCGAGGTTTCTCATAGTAGCGGTTTTACTGGTTCTAATGGCATTCGCTACCCTGAAATTGAGATAGCATGTCATCCAGACCAGAAAAAGCCATCATCCTGGGAGCAGGAGAAAGCGGAGTAGGAGCAGCCTTATTGGCAGTGCAGTATGGATGGGATGTCTGGGTATCAGACTTCGGAACCATCAGTCCGGCTCACAAACAGGAATTAGAAGAGAATTACATTCCCTATGAAGAAGGGAAGCATAGTATAGAATCGTTCTTTGACGCACAAGTAGTCATTAAAAGTCCTGGGATTCCCCAGACAGTACCAGTGATCAGAGCCTTACGGGAAAAAAATATTCCCATTGTCTCTGAGATAGAATTTGCTGCCCAGTATTGTGGAGCCAAGCTTATCGCTATCACTGGCACCAATGGGAAGACCACCACCACTTCTCTCATTTATCATGTGCTTGAAAAAGCAGGAGAAGTGGTAGCAGTAGGAGGAAATATTGGAGAAAGCTTTGCCAGGCTTCTGACCAAAGACAGAAAGAAAGTCTATGTGCTAGAGCTAAGCAGCTTCCAGTTGGAAGACATTGACCGCTTTCATCCGAATATAGCTTTGCTGCTGAATGTAACACCTGATCACCTGGACAGATATGAAGGGGACATCAGGAAATACGGACAAACCAAGATGCGGATAGGCATGAATCAAACTACAGATGACCTCTTCATCTGTGAGAATGATTCAAGCTTGATCCAGGAGTTGGTAGAGGAAGGAATCCTCAAGGCCAAAGTCTTGAAGTTCGGAGAAAAGAAAGAGGGAGCTGATATCTGGTGGGATGGACAAAGTGTGCAAACGGAAAGTGGGGAAAGCTGGAGTTCGAAAGACTGGCAGCTTCTGGGAAAGCATAATGTGAGAAACATCATGGCAGCTATCCTGGCGCTGAAAGAATACGGACTCTCAGACCAAAAAATCAGAGAAGGACTTTCGGATTTTCGGCCCATTGTTCACAGGCTGGAAACCATAGACAGAATAAACGGGATCCGATTTATCAATGATTCCAAAGCCACCAATGTGGAAGCTGTCTATTACGCGCTGGAAGGGATGGATGAACCACTCATTTGGATAGCAGGCGGAGTGGATAAAGGAAATGACTACAGCAGTATTCTTGAACTGGTGGAAGAAAAGGTGAAAGCCATCATAGTACTCGGAAAAGGCTATGAGAAATTCTCCAGACAGTTTAAGAAGCCCAAATTTCAGGCTAATAGTATGGAAGAAGCCATCGCATTAGCCGTCAAAGAGGCAGACAAAGGGGAAACCATTCTCCTGTCTCCTGCCTGTGCAAGTTTTGATCTTTTTAAGAATTACATAGACAGAGGGGAGCAGTTTCGTGCTGAAGTAGAAAAATGGAAAGCAACACTTAAAAATTGAGATGATAAAGTGGCTTTTACATAGAATTAAGGGAGATAAGATCATCTGGTTGTTGATCTTCTCACTGGCAGTAGTAGGCCTACTGGCTATTTACAGTGCTTCTAGTGCCCTGTCCTTCAGAC
>JBCDBC010001173.1:0-2136 GCA_039184535.1 Bacteroidota bacterium
GAGTGTAGCGGGCATTCAACAAAAGCTGAGAGCCATCAGCAAAAGAGGTGGCAAGGTGATTACCATAGATCCAAGGAGAACAGAAACTTCCAAGGTAGCTGATGAGCACTACTTCATAGTCCCCGGAACGGATATCTACTTTCTGATGGGAATCTTTAAGGTGCTAGTGGAGAATGGATGGATGAATCCCGGCAGAATGAAGGAGTTCATGATCAACTATGAAGAACTCATCAGTCTGGCTTCAGAAATAGAGGGAGAAACCATAGCCCACATCACTCAAATCCCCTGGGAGAACATAGTGCACATAGCTACCACCTATGCCCAAACTGAAAAGGCTATCCTTTACGGCCGCATGGGCATGTCTACCCAAGAGCACGGTGGTCTCTGTAACTGGCTGCTCCAATGTATCAATATGCTTAGCGGCAAATTTGACAGAGCAGGCTGCACCATGTTTACCAGACCTGCTTTCCCGCTATTTGGTGGGAAGAAATTCAGGAAATCTATAGGGAGATGGCATAGTAGGGTCAGCAAGGTCCCGGAATTCTCCGGAGAACTGCCTGTTTCTGTCATGGCTGAAGAAATGCTGGTAGAAGGAGATGGCAGGATGAGGGCCATGATCATACATGCGGGTAATCCGGTACTGTCCGTTCCTAATTCTAAAGAAGTAGAAAGAGGCTTACAGAAGCTGGACTTTCTGGTTTCTGTAGACATATTCCTTAATGAGACTAACCGGCATGCGGACATCATTCTCCCTCCTGCTTCCCACCTGGAAGTAGATCACTATGATGCCATCTTCAACTATTTGGCCGTAAGTGATGTAGCTAAATTCTCTCCGGCTTTATACAAGCCCGAGAAAGGGCAAAAGTATGACTGGCAGATAGCCAAGGCCTTCCTGAAGCACTTTGAGAAAACCAGTACAAAGAAAACCGATTGGAAGTTTAAATATCTCACCCCAAGGCAGTTACTGAATTTGGGACTCCTATTTGGGCCATACGGAAAACTCTCCTCATGGAAAAGGCTATTCACTGGGCTCAGTCTGGGGAAACTCAAACGCAACCCTCACGGAATTTCCCTTGGACCTCTCAAGCAGCAACTCCCTCATATTTTATCTACTCCTAGCGGAAAGATTGATATTGGGCAAGAGATCTTCATGGAGCCATTTAGAGAGCTTCTGAAGGAAATGAAGAACTATCAAGCTCAGCCGAGAGAAAGGAATGAGTTTCTGTTTATAGGTCGGAGACACCTAAGGAGCAATAACTCATGGATGCACAACTCCCCTACCCTCATGAAAGGGAAGAACAGGTGTACCGCCATGCTCCACCCGGATGATGCACAGGCGCTAGACATACAGGACGGCCAAATCATCTCCATTCAATCGACCACCGGAAGAATAGACATAGCGGCAGAACTCAGTAAGAACATTATGCCGGGGGTTATCTGCATTCCGCATGGTTTTGGACATGATGGGAAAGGAACCCGTCTGAAAGTAGCCAACAAGAAGGAAAACGCAGGAGTAAACGTGAATGAACTAATGGACAACAAGATGATAGACCCAGTTACGGGTAACATCGCCTTCTCCGGTCAAACCCTGGAAGTCATCACTTAGTATTTATGATAAAAACGGCTCCGGAAAAAGATATCAGGCTAATTTTATTCGGAATCTGAAATTGGGTGGATTAGGGATACCTGTCATGCCGTAGGGGTTTTGTGAGAAGCCTGAAGCGATATACGGCATCTAGCGAAACGCTTTTAATTTCCTCATACTAAATACGTATATCACCCCGGTGGGCATTAGCGAAAGACCAGGGAGTCAACCGGGGTCTCTGCCTTTTGTGAGTCCATTAGATTCCGGCTGACACACCTATCCATACCCAAAATCCCCACCGGAATGATAAAATAGGTTTTGCAAGATCCTTTTTGATACTCTAACGTCCCCCTGCCGATCGGGAGTACAAATAGAGAGTACTACTCCAACGGCTTCAACTCACTCACCTCCACCTGATCTGGCTTAAAATCCACTATGCTCATTTTATGGAGGAGGCCGTCTTTTACCAGATTAGATTCTACGGCAGTTTCTAAGATTCTAGACGCATGCTCAAATCGAGCCAGGGAGAACGAGTAATGGGAGCACTGCTA
>JBCDBC010001174.1:0-2134 GCA_039184535.1 Bacteroidota bacterium
ATTTATGAAAAATCGGAACCGTTCTCTGATCCAGTAGATACCTAATACCAGACATACAATTAAGTAGGCTACAGGCCCTTTAGTGAGAATACCCATCCCGAGCGTAAAGCCTGCTATCAACAGATAGGTGTAAGGGGATAAGTTGAAATGCTCAGGAGCCTTTCCCTCTTTTTTCCAGTAAAATACAATGAGGAAATAGAGACCAAGGAAGATGAAAAAGTTGAACCATGGATCTATAATCCCTGACTTAAAATACAAGTGTGGAAGGATAGAGCCGAAGTAAGTGCCTGCCCATAACCAACCAAATCTCCTTGAATATAGGCTTTTCCCCATATGGTAAAGAACAGGGAGGGTTATGAGTCCACAAATAGCATTAGGGAAACGAGCAGCATACTCATTGATCCCAAATAGCTTCATGGAGATTGCCTGCAGCCAGAAAAAGAAAGGAGGCTTTTGCCAGAAGGGCTCAAAATTTACGTATAGCCTGAGGTAATCCTGCAGGATGATCATCTCCCGGGAAATCTCAGCAAAATTGATCTCATCCCAGTCAAACAGGTGAACTTTTCCCAAAAAAGGGAGAAAAAACAGCGCCCCAACCCCCGCAATTATCAGAATGTCTGACCGAGTTTTTCTCATTTCTTCTTACTAAAAATCGACAGGACTTTGCTGACAAAGTCGTCATTGATGCCCAGGGTACTTTTTACCCGGCTGTAAACTGCTAATACAGTTTTATCTAACCAAATCAAAAACTTCTTGCTTCCGTCTGTCGGTCTGGCCTGGTAGTTAGTGGTTCTCTTTTTAGGCGCTACTTTCTCTTCTGTGAAGTAGTAAAGTGCGATAGATTTTCTAGAAGTGTCCTCAGGACAGGTGATAGGTTCAGGATATCCATGGAAAGAGTCTTCATCCGTATTGAAGATGACACATCTGTTGTAAAATGGTGGGATGGCTATCTCACAAGCTTTCATTTGTCTATCCCAAAGTTCCAGAGCGCCACCATAACCTTCTTCCCAGTCTGGATTAAAATAGATGATGAGATTTACCCTCCTTCTCCAGTTTCTTTTATGCGGGTGTACCGTAAAATCAGCGTGTACATTCAGGAAGCCTCCTCTCATGGTCTGATGAAGACCTCCGCCTTCCAGCATCTGATCTGACTTTAAGCCTTCTATTCCTGTAAGTACACTCAGCCATTTGACAAATCTGGGAGAATTTAACTCATTAATGGCATTAGAGATGACAGGGGAAAAATGCTCAAGCTTATTAAGCCCATGCTTCTTCTAATTATAATGAACATAGTGAATCCATCCGTCATCACTCACTTTAGGAAATGAGTCATGAATTTCACTTGCTCTATCTTCTTTCAGGAAGTTGTCCAGCATGATATGCGGGAATGGGTTTTCGCCCTGATACTCCTTTTGTAGGTTTTCAAGTTGACCTTCCCAGTAGTCAAAATCCACAAAACTAGAATGATTAGCGATAGTCTGCTGCATAGCTAGTAAAGAGTTAATGTGAAAAAATACCCCAAAAAATAATTAAGACGTAACAGAGTCGTAAACCAATGGAATTCCACTTTCTGGTTTATACTCTACCTTTTCTATTCCGTCATATATCTTTGATCTGGTCAGTCCCCACTTCTTTAGTCTATGTACCAGTGAGGTTCCTATTACGCCAAACCCGTACTTCATGCTTCTTTTAAAGTTGATGGAAGAGGCCTCCGGGAAGTATTTGGTAGGGCAGGTAACCTCAGCTATTGGGTAGCCTGCATAAATGATTTGAGAAAGCATTTGATTATCAAATACGAAATCATCCGAATTGGAGTGGAAAGGAATATTCTCAAGTACGGCTCTGGAAAATGCTCTATATCCTGTGTGATATTCTGAAAGTTTCTCATTTACCAGCACATTCTGAATGAAGGTAAGGGTTCTGTTGGCTACGTACTTATACTTAGGCATTCCCCCTTTCAGTGCTCCTTTGCCCAGGATTCTGGATCCAAGTACTACCGGGTAAAGGTCAGAGGCTATCAAATGCGTCATGGACGGAATAAGCGCTGGCGTATACTGGTAATCTGGATGAAGCATAATGACTATGTCTGCTCCTATATCCAGGGCTTTCTGGTAACAGGTTTTCTGGTTGCCGC
>JBCDBC010001175.1:0-2130 GCA_039184535.1 Bacteroidota bacterium
CCAGGTGCCATACTTTTTTCACAAACGGTACGGGAGCAAATTAGGAACCAGCCTATTTTTCAGCTTCATTTTCTTGGGAGATTCTCATTTAAGAATGTAGAAGACCCTATGGAGATTTTTGCCTTGGCGAATGAGGGGCTTCCTATCCCAAAGCGGTCAGAAATGCAGGGGAAGTTCAAAACCTTCTCGCCTTCCTATCTAAAATGGTTAGTACTACTTGTCATCATAGGGCTGATAGGAATTTTGGTCCTACAGGCTAGTTATTTCTCCTTACCAGAGAAGGAAGGTAGATCTGAAGAAATAAAGGAGCTTTCCATAGCTGTTCTCCCTTTTAAAGATCTTTCGCCGGCTGGAGACCAGGAATATTTTTCTGATGGGATCTCGGAGGAACTATTAAACCTGCTCACCAAAGTCAATAACCTGAAGGTAGCCTCCCGAACCTCTTCTTTTGTCTTTAAGCAGCAAGACAGGAATATCCAGGATATAGCTAAACTACTGGAGGTAGAGTATGTACTGGAGGGGAGTGTAAGAAAGGCAGAAGACCAGATTCGTATCACAGTCCAGCTAATAGATACAAAAACTGACAGACACATTTGGTCTGAAAACTATGACAGAAAGTTAGAAGATATATTTGCCCTGCAAGATGAACTAGCAGGAGCCATAGTGAAAGAGGTAAATCAGTTAGTAGGGAATGATACTAAGCAGGAGCTTCCAAGGCTGGAGATTAGTACCAGTAATCTGGACGCTTATGACTTGCTGTTGAGGGCAATGAATTTGCCTGGAGAGGAGGATGACCGTAAAGCCGATGTGAGAATTGAACTAGCCAAAAAAGCTACAGTATTAGATCCAGAGTATATTGATGCATGGTATACCTTATCGGCATTTTACATAAGCAGAAGTAATTGGGTATTTGATGGAAAGGAGGAGATAGATAGCTTGTTAAATCAGGCTGATGAAGCACTTCAGGAGGTAATAAAGATAAACCCTGCGGATAAGGATATTCCCAACTTGAAAGCCTGGCTTGCCTTTTCACGATATGAGCTGGATTCTACCTACCAATTACTTACTACTTATTCGGAGGAGTTAGAGAGTTCCTTTGCGCAACAGATCCTTGCCCAAACGTATCTGGCGGTAGGGTATCTTGAGGAGTCTACCCAACAATACAATCTTCTTATAGAAGAATTTAATCCTAACCTTCCTTTTCCCTGGGCAACTGCTGGCTTGGCTTACTGTGCCTATGGAGAATATGAAAAAGCAGAAGCTCACTTTATACGAGCTCGGGAGCTAGGATATCTACAGTTTCTAGAGTATCAGCTGATAGATGTCTATCAACAGCTGAATCGACCAGCTTCTATTCGGTTGATGGCTGCTAATTGGCCCTTTGATAGCGATAGTGATTCTCTTCAGGCTTTGATCCCTTATCGGGCTGACGTCTTAGTAGCTGACAGTAATCATAAAGCAGCAGCCTTGGAGAGGTTTTGGGTCGTTGCACGTGAACTAGGACTTGAGCAACATGTTAAATCCATGAGGGGTAGGGAAATGAACGTATACTTTGAAAGCGGCCTTCCCAATTTTGATGTTCAAAACCAACCTTCCTTGCAACTAGGATGGGTTTGGGCACCCTATCTTACGAATTACCGGAAGACAGAAGCTTTCAAGGCTTATATACGAGAAGCCAACGTACTTGCCTTTTGGCAGAAACATGGGTTCCCTCCACAGTGTAGAGACCTGGGAAATGGGGATTTTGTATGCGATTAACTAACTTTCATAAAAACGGCTAACCCACATGCCCACAACCTGCCTCGCTGCCATCATGTTTACCGACATAGTCGGTTATACGGCTATGATGCAGCGGAATCAGGCGGAAGCTATGACAGCAGTAAAAGGGTATGAGGCGGTTCTTAAGGCACGCATACAGGCACATGGGGGAGACCTCCTCCAAACTTATGGAGATGGAAGTTTATCTATCTTCGATTCAGCAGCGGTCCTCTTATGGAAAGTATCAAAACACTGGTAATTAGGTCTTGATTAACCAAAATAAAGTTAATAGATATGAAATTATCTGATAAAGTTCTTACTCAGGATTTATTGCAAATTAGATATTTAATATCTAATTTGCAGGATGATTCC
>JBCDBC010001176.1:0-2117 GCA_039184535.1 Bacteroidota bacterium
CTTTACATTTTGCGCATACAAACACATCTATTCTAGAGACCATAGAGCACTGTTACCAAACTTTAATCATTGTAACTATGAATTTTCTACGATACTTATCCGTAGTAGTATGTGTGAGTCTATTCTCTATAGGCTGTAGTGATGATAAGGACTTTCCTACCAGCTGTTCCAACTATTACAGAATGGAAGCCTTTGATGTAGGGGTCGACACCAAGACCCGGAAAGTTCAGATCCTGTACCAGGTAAGAGATTGTGATAACAAAGGAATAGGAGGTCTCTCAGTAAATGACTTTGAAGTATTAGAGAATGGGTTCTCCATGGACTCTGAAGCAGATATCAGAATAGATCCCGGACAAATCCCTTATACAGTAAAGACTGTCCTCTTATTGGACATCACCCGATCTGTGGAGGGCTTGGTAGGCCAAATCAAAACTGCCTGTAATTCTCTCATCAATCAGAAGCTTCCCAACCAGGAGATAGCTATTTATGCTTTTGATAAGCAGTTAAAACTCATTCAGGATTTTACCACCAGTAAGACGGTCCTTACACAGGCTGTTAATTCTCTTCCTGAGAATGGACTGGAGAACTCTACAAACCTATACGGGTCTATCATAGACCTTAATGTATCAGAGATGTGGTCAGATGTATTCAGCGTGCAGGAGATTTCTGATGGAAGCTTGATCATCTTTACGGATGGAAGGCATAATGCCAATCAGACGCAAACTCTTTCTCAGGCTAAGAGCAGTATAGGAAATAAGCGTGTGTTTGTAGCTGCTTTGCAAAGTAATGACCTCGTAGAAGAGCCGCTAAAGGAGCTAAGTAGTAATGGGGGATATTTCTTGGCAGAAAATATAGAAGTACTTGAGAAAGCCTTCCTGGACATCCAGGCGGAGATTGAGTCACTTTCAGGAAGTATCTATTATTTATTCTATACCAGTCCTATCACGGATCCCACGCCTTTTGAGAATGAGCTTATCCTGCGGGTGAATGGGAATTCTAATAGAAGTGAAGACAGACAGATTAAAACCACCTTCAATAGCCAAGGTTTTCAATAAAATATTAGCATAAAAACTTGAAAGCGTGTACTTCATTAGGGTACGCGCTTTCCTTTTTGGTAAAAAATTTTCCTGCCTACCTAAGCTTCCTTGTTTTCAGGTTTACTCAACACCCAGGTAGATGTATGAAAAGTGGACAAACCTCAGGGGTTCTTTGCTTGGTTTTAGTAGCAGTATGCATGTTAAATGGCTGTGGGAATGAGAGAGTTGCTACTGCAGAGTTGGATGCTGCTCAGGAAGAGGCTGTACAGATGGTAGAAACTACTGTTAGTGAAGAACCAGAGGAAAGAGTAGGCATAGGGCCAGAACTAGCTGAAAGCGCCTCCAGAGGAAGGGAAGTATATCATACATTTTGTGTGGCCTGTCATATGCCTGATGGAAAGGGATTGTCTCCTTCCTTTCCTCCATTAGCTAATTCTGACTATTTAATGGAGGATCCTACCAGAGCTATTCGGCAGGTGATTTATGGGAAGGAAGGAGAAATGGTGGTTAATGGGATAAGCTATAATGGGATCATGCCTGCACAGCCATTAGATAATGAACAGACAGCAGATGTAATGAACTATGTGATGAATGAATGGGGAAATGAAGCTAGTGTGTTAATCACCCCTGAAATGGTGAAAGAGGAGAGAGAATAATGAGAAGGAGATGTAATTATCTTACTTTTCCTTAAGCTTTCAATATCATGGACTTACCTTTTATATCAGAATGGTATAGTATGGAAAAGTGAATGTTTGGTGGAAAGAAATTCCAAAAATATAGGAATCTTTCGTAGGGATTTATATATTTACACCTGTAAGTAATTCAACCCTAAAAAGAATCCTTACACATTATTTCTGCTATTTCCTTCCTTGCTTGAATATTTCAGTCATTACATCGTTTTTATTTATACCCAGGTCTTGATTTTGGCCAAACGAATTAGTTAATTATAATAAGACATCAATCTAACAATTGATATAAAAAAATAGGCTACCACTTGGGTAGCCAACAGATTACGTTTACTTTGAGGATAGTTCCGCCGATTGGAGTTCCGTACTTCTCGGCGGTTTTTCTATTTTACAC
>JBCDBC010001177.1:0-2115 GCA_039184535.1 Bacteroidota bacterium
ATGAAAATAGCTTCTCCTTCCTCGCCATTACTCCATATAAGCGGGAAGGGGGTATTAGCAGAGGCAGAGAGAATGGCTTCATCCCCTTCACATACGGAAACTGTATCTGTAATTTGTATAAGCGGTAACTGATTTACTTGTACCTGGACGCTATCAAGGGCCTTACATCCATTAGTCCCTGTTCCTTCCACTACATATACACTCGACTCAGTAGGACTAACAACAGGATCTCCAACATTGGTAGCGGATAGTGCCGGATTAGGCTGCCATTCATAGCTTTCTCCTCCTGATGCAGTAAGTAAGCTCACCTCTCCTAGACAGAGTGCCTGATCTACTCCAGCATTTATGGCCGGTAAGGCTAGCGGACTTACCAATACTGAATCTGTATTGGTACATCCGGTCATATCCGTTACCTCCACATACATATAAGCCGTCTCATTGACAGTTACCAATGGACTTTGGAGTCTGTTATTCGAAATCAAATTGGTACTACTCGTAGACCAAATGTAAGACCTCCCATCATTCGCTGCTAATCTTACGGTGTCTCCTAGGCAAGCTGATGTATCCACGCCTGCCTCAGCCATTGCCAGCTCTATGGCAAAGGTGAAATACTGGGAAGAAGAGAAGTCATATGTCGCAATCATATCTGTATTCTGCCCTGCCTGTAACCTGATATAACTTTCATCTCCATTGCTGAAGTCCAGGTCATTACTTACCACCAGGTAAGAAACATCAAAGGTATCCGGTATAGACAGGCTTACCTCTGCCACCGCCTCTAACGGTTCTGTCATATGCCAGGTTCTACCCATAGCTAAGCAACCTACTGAATCATTTCCGGTAATGGATCTGGAAACCTCTAGTGTCCCTCTATCATGTCCCCAAACTGCATATTCATAATCCATGGTGAAAGCATTAGGATTCAGACTATTCAAGGGGTAGAGTTCTCCCAGTCCTACTGTAACCAAAGCAGAACCGTTTCTACTTTTAGACTGCTTATGGTCTAAACCTGAACAGTCATCTTTACCTATACCTGCAATATCATTTGCATAGGGGCTATCAGGATCAAATAGGACATCCCCACTAGAAGCAATCAAGTTATGAGGAAGAGAGAAACCATACTTTAGCCCCAAGTAGGTTTGGGTCTTTTCTCTTTGCTCTTGATTCTGGGCATACGGGAAAAGAATCATTTCTGCCAGATTACCGTCAAATAAAGCTTCAGGAAGATTCCCCACTGAAATTTGTCCGCCAATAGCGAGGGGAGTGTTTACCCAGTTTTCTCCTCCAAGCATATTGATACCATTAGGTAGACCATTTAGATAGGCTTCACCTGAGGGACCATTTCTAATGGCTCCTACTATGCTTAACTCTTGTCCGACAGCTTCATTAAAAAGAAGTGGATTATTATTATCTCCCAATAGGGCTTTAGTTCCCCCCATCGCTATTTGGGTACTGTCATTATTCCCCTGAGAAAAGACCAATCCATCATTGTTGGACTTGAATACGGCAAACATGCTTATCTCATCCTGTCTTCTCAGGAGAGAGCTGTTCAACAAAGCTGTTTCGAGGAGTTTGTCTCCATCCATCCCGACGGTCTGGTAAAAGTTTTCTACCTGATCCAGCTGCATCAAATTAGCAGGATCCCTTGGGAGGAAGGGTAATGCTGCCAGGGTTTGATTCCCGCTGGTATCTCGCCAACTCACAAGCTGACCATTATTTTCTATCTGTGATTCAGGTCTTACCCAAACTGAGGCTGTATTGGCGGGGCAGCTAAGAACCAGGGAATCAGAGCATTCAAAAATTACTTCATCAGACAGTTTAGACTCACCACAGCCTTCCAAAACCCCCTTTACAGCAAACTCTCCTCCCCCAAAAGGCCCAGTAAATAGGGAACCCACCGTTTCTTCCAACAAGAACTCATCATCTTTATACCATAAATACTTATCATAATTCCCTCCCAAGACAAAAAGCGTAGTGCCTTCTGTACAATCACCTGTTCCTCCAGCAGAGTTAAGCTGTGTCAGGAAGGGAATATCTGTAGGAAAACCCGCATAGTAACCGGCCCACCCTCTGGCACCTGACTGACCAAAAACGCCTACTTGCAGGGCTCCGTCTGAG
>JBCDBC010001178.1:0-2111 GCA_039184535.1 Bacteroidota bacterium
CCTGTCTTTGGGATACTCAAACAAAACCACGGTTTCAGAAGACTTACCTTAAGAGGAAAAGGGAAGGTAGAAGTGGAGGTAGGACTACATGCCTTAGCACATAACATCAGGAAATGTGCCGCCATCTTGAATAACAAACCCCCTCAAGAGCCACTTTTTCCATTCGTAAACCAAGTAGCGACCTCGTAGATAGATAGAACAGACAATTTCTCCAAACTGGGATGAGTAACAGGGAGAATGAACCCTAACAATAGGCCAGTATATAATGGAGGCCACCTCAACTTATGAGACGGCCTCTTTTTTTATGCTATCTGAGTGTACAAAGCCTGAATGACTTTGAAGGTTTTGGGATCTGCAAAAACCTGCTTAAGAGATTCCAGAAAGTCTGCCTCATTTCTTACGGTGTAAATGGGCTTAAACTTCTGATCACTCCAGAAGATCTCCAATGGATAGATATCCAGTCCATGAACCACATAAAACAGCTCATAAGAGTAGTTCTTGAGTTGTGGAGCTATGATGACAAACTCATGCTTAATAGGATGAGTGGTCTCAAAGTAGTTTCCGTTGGAGTCCGTTACGCTGGATTTGATGAAAGCGTTAAGGACATTATTAGTACTGTTGGAGAGGTACTCGGCCTGATCCTTCAGTACCATGGCAGGTGTGCTAATATTATTGAGGTCGAGCTCGGGCCACAGATTCATTTTATTATTATTCATCAAACTGTATTGGATGTATAACAAAATGACTTATGTGATGGCGACTAACACTTAGTGGTGATGACTGCATCACAAAGCAGATAGGCAATTTCTGTTAATACTCTGCTGTATGTCACTTCCTGATATAGGGTTAAAGAAGTAAAATGCTACTGATTTAATCTTTGAATTTCTTGCAAACGGAACTTTTTTCCACACGAAAGGGTAGCATTCTCCCTTTAACCATCTATATTAATTCACGGACCATATAGTCCAATAGTGTAGTTACCTATTTGAAGTGGCATCTCAAGCCTCAGGATGGAAGGATTCTTACATGTGGAAGGTTTCGGAAAAACTCCTATGAATCTGCCTAAATCAAGGATTTTTGTGCCACTAATCAGATACCTACATTGTCAGTAAGCATAGAAGAATAAACATCCCCCCATAATGAAAAAGTATACCCTATTACCTATCTGGATTTTCACTTTTCTGATTTCCTCTGTCGCTTTTGCCCAGGAGGAAGAGCTGCTTGCGTACTACTGTCCACCCTGCGGCATATCTTGTGACAGCATAGGGCATTCAGAAGCAGGCGCATGTTCCACCTGTGGGATGGCCCTCGTACAAAGAACCAAAGAAGAACAAATGGAAAAAATAGACCAGTTTGGGAAGAAAAAGATAGCCATGTACATCCATGAGGGGATGGAGATTCTGGACTTTGCCGGACCAGCAGAAGTGTTTAAAGTAAGTGGTTTTGAAACCTATACCGTGGGCCTTACCAAAGACCCCATAGTGAGCCAGGGTTTCATTACCATAGTGCCTGAGTATAGCATAGATGACTGCCCTAAACCAGATATCATTGCGGTCTTCGGGGGGAATGGCTGGAAGGCTTCTGATGAGGAACGCGTTCAGGAGTGGCTGCAGGAAATGACGCCAAAAGTAGATCATGTGTATTCCGTCTGCACAGGGGCTTTCTTTCTGGCAAAAGCTGGATTGCTGGATGGGCAAACAGCCACTACCTTCCATTCTTCCATAGAATCCTTACGCAAAACTGCTCCCCAAGCCAATATAGTGGAAGGCTACAAATACGTAGACAATGGGAAAATTATTACAGCCGCTGGAGTTTCTTCTGGAATAGAAGGCGCTCTCTATCTGGTGAGTAAGCTGAAAGGAGAAGAAGAAGCTAAATCCACAGCAGAATATATGGAGTATCAGTGCTGGGGGAAGGAAGAACGCCTGATCATGGCTGAAGAGAAATGAGGAAGGGTAAGCATCCCATATAAGGTCGTTGAGGCTCTCGAAACGACAAAGCTAAATGGATCAGAATGACCCTTCGAGACCCTCAGGGTCCGTCCTACCTTAGGCGTGTTTCCTTGTGGGAGATTGCAGACTTCTATCTGCTGAATGGGCATAAAAAAACAC
>JBCDBC010001179.1:0-2104 GCA_039184535.1 Bacteroidota bacterium
CCACATCTCTTGCGATTTCAAGCGTTTCAGCTATGGTCCTACCCTGAGCTACCAATCCCTGAATATCATCTGAGGTAGCTAAATACACGCCTTCTGGCAATCTTTCTATGTGAATATTAATGATCCTTTCCATAACTAAGATCTAAATGATAAGATATGATAATCAATATACGGAATCTTCAGTTTTATAGATTCTCTCTTTTCGTAGGAGTAAGATAATAATGGCGTTCTCTTACATTTTCCTATTTTCTCCTTAGCTTTCGAGAAGTTTCAGTTTACCGTTATCACACATGAAAAAGTTCCTCCGAATTACCGCTATCGTAGTTTTAGTCCTCATAGCCATCGTTTTTGCTGCAGGATTCTTCCTCAATGAGTCTAAGCCTGAGGGCACCCCTGGACCTGACGCTGATGCACTTGCCAGAAAAATGATGGGGGCTGTAAACCATGCCGCATGGGATACTACGGCCGTAGTAAGCTGGAATTTTGGGGGAAGACAACAACATATTTGGGACAGAAAAAGGCATCTGGCTGAAGTGAGATGGGCAGATGGAGAAGAGAATTTCAGATCTCAGGTAGACATTAACGCTCGCACTGGCCTACTATGGAAGAATGGGGAAGCTGTTACAGATCCTGCTGCCAGAGACCAGGGTGTAGACTTTGCCTGGAAAAAATGGGTGAATGATTCTTTCTGGCTAAACCCTGTTTCTAAAGTGTTCGATCCCGGAACAGAGCGTTCTCTGGTGAAACTGGATGACGGATCAGAAGCCTTAATGATCACTTACACCAGCGGTGGTGATACGCCTGGCGATTCCTACCTATGGATGGTGGACAAAAACGGCCTCCCTACTTCCTGGAAAATGTGGGTATCTATCATCCCTATTGGTGGCATGGAGTTCACCTGGGAAGACTGGCAAACCTTTGATACGGGGGTAAAACTCTCCGAAACCCACGTTGGACCTTTCACCCTCAAACTCACTGATATTCAAGTAGCTGATTCTCTAGGGAAAATGTTCCCTGAAGGAGATCCATTTACGGAATTGGTGAAGTAGGTCTATTTGGTTTTCATGCTTTCTATTCCGGTCCAGTCTTCAGAGACTCCGTCCACTACATATCTGCTGGACTTAGCTAGGTAGTGATATGCCGCCTTATCATCAGGATTCTCCTTGAGGATTTTCTTGAATCCTGTCATGGATTTCACAAAGTCGCGATCAAAGTAGGCTCCCAAGGCTTCCTCAAAATCAGAGATATTAGCTTTTTTTAACGTACGTTGAGTAGGTTCGTCTCCCTCTATACACTCGTACACGCCTATGGCTTCTTTTCGCCCCTTGACCTGGACCTTCCCCATAAACCTGACCTGATATTGCTCAACATCTCCATTCTTACGGATATCTTCCAGGCTATCTCCAGACAAGAGGATATTAGCTCCAAAGAACTTAGTAAGGCCTTCCATTCGTGAAGCAGTATTCACTGTATCCGAAATTGTGGCTGCTTCAGTTCTAAAATGGTCTCCTATAATTCCCATCACTAAGCTACCCGTATGAAAGCCCATCCCTACCCTTAGCGGCAATCTATTCTCACCAATCCGCTCTTTATTATACTCCCTAAGTACCTCCTGCATTTCTATGGAGGCTTTCAGGCAGTCCTCAGGAGAATGGTTAAAAATCGCCATGATGCAATCCCCAAGGTACTGATGAACAAAGCCTCCATTCTCCTTAATGACTGGTCCCAATCTCCCGGCAAAAGCATTGACAAACTTAAAGTTCTCTGTAGGTGTCATGGTTTCAGAAAGGGTGGTATAGCCTCTGATATCACAGAAAAAGACCGTAACATCCTGAGCGGCATGGTCTCCAAGCTTTAGGTCTAGCATAGAATTTAAGCCGAGCGATCTGATGAATTCCTTCGGCATAAACCGACCCGTTATGGTATTTATGTTATGAAGGTGGAGCTGAGTATTTATTCTTGCTAAGAATTCATCCTTACTGAAAGGCTTTGCCAGATAATCATTAGCTCCTTTTGAATACCCTTGCACTAAATCACTTACCTGGTTCTTGGCTGTAATCATGATGACCGGGAGTTCACTGGGAAGATATTTTTTGCGTATCTC
>JBCDBC010001180.1:0-2097 GCA_039184535.1 Bacteroidota bacterium
AAAACCTTGAATTCGCTTCCTTCTCCTTCAGTGCTACTCACTTCTATGGTACCCCCATGTTGCTGAATAATGCCGTAGGCGATAGACATACCTAAGCCTGTACCTTTTCCTACCTCCTTAGTGGTATAGAAAGGCTCAAATAAATGTTCCTGTACTTCCGGACTCATCCCATATCCGGTATCTCTTATAGTTACCTGGATAAGGTTATTCTCTTTATCTTTCCATCCAGTTTGAATGAAAATATCTCCTTTCTCTTCTGTAGCATCCAAGGCATTACTAAGAATGTTCATGAATACCTGGTTGAGTTTCCCAGGATAGCATGAAATAGCGGGAATTTCTCCATAGGATTTGTGGATATGAATGCTTGAAGGTGTTTTGTGTGTCAACAATGTCAAGGTAGAATCTATCCCTTCATGAACATCTGCCATTTTTTTGTCATCCTCATCCAAACGGGAGAAATTTCTGAGACCCTGCACGATTTCCTTGGTGCGTATAGCTCCTTCTTCTATGCCTCCTATAAGCTCATATATTTCTTCAAAAATTTCCTGAATGCCTTCTGGTCTTTCCCCCTTTACAGTTTTCATTATCCATTGATCTATCTCTCGTATATCTCTTTTCATAGGAGAAACGTTACCAGAGACAAAGTTGATGGGATTGTTAATCTCATGCGCTATACCTGCTGTTAACTGGCCTAAAGAAGCCATTTTTTCCGACTGGACTAGTTGGGTTTGTGCTTGTTTGATTTGGCGGTTCTGCTCTTCCAATAACTGATTTTTATGTAGGATGGCCATCTCATATTCTTCCTGAAGCCCTCGATAGAAAATCACCAAGAGGAAGCCTACAACAAACATATTCACGATGATGTTAGTGGAAGAGGAAAAAAGGATAATAGACTCAGGAATCTCACCAAACTGTAAGACTTCATTGATGGCATACCAAGTTGCCAGAAAGCAGATGAGCGTGATGGCAGGATAGACAAACACCCACTTTTTCTCCTTGAAAATCATACTGGGGATCAATACTATGGGAATGAAATTCATAGGCCCATAAGATTCGGGAGGCATCAGTAGATTGACATAGCTGACTATCCCTATCCCAAATATCATGAGGAAGTGCTTGGCCGCCAGATAGTTTCTTTTATGGTTTAGCCAGATACAGAAAGAAAAAGAAGCTATGTTGATGGTACCTGTGAAGAGGCTTACCAGGTCGTAGTTAAAAAAATAAGGGATGATTGATAAAGACAGAAAGATACAGATTCCCATCAGGCTGATGCGGTTTATCAGACCAATGGCTCTCCGCTCAGCAGGGTCCATTCCTTCTTGAATGCCGAGATTGACTAAACGTGTGTAGAGTTGTTTCATGCCAATTTTTATGGCCTTCCCATCTTTTCAGCTAAGATTGAATGAGAATAAATCCTATCATAGGATTAAAGACAACAAAATTTTCTAAAAGTTGGAAAAAGTAAAGTGAGAACTAATCATTAAATTCTTCAAACAAACTCACAGCCTTCTCATTCTTGATCTCCATGGTGGGCGTATCATAGGAGAATTTGATCTTTCCTTGTACACATATGCATTTCTCCAGTAGATCTACATGCGGCTGATAGGAGAAATTGGTAGTATAATCCTTCCAGATGGCGACAGAGAATATCTGATTAGGGAACTTTTTATCCAAGTTCAGGAAGATATGTCCATTACGGGTAAGTTTTGTACTGACTACAGTCCCGCAGATTTTGACCTTTTCACCTGTGTCTGCAAAAAAGCGGGCTTGGACGGTATTATAGGTTAGCTTGGGTAATTCATCAGGATCTAGTGGGGCAACATCTCCCTTTTCTACAGTTGGCAGCCATTCCTTAGGTTCATGCTGCTTTTCTATCTCCCCTTCTAGTTCATCATCTAGCTGCGGAAAAAAGTTGATACCAGTCAGCTTCTCTACCTCATCAATGGAAACTGAATAAGAGACCAATGGGTAAAAGCTGGTTTTATTAGGGAGAATGAATCCTATTCCGCGCTGATGGTTAGCGTCTACTACAACCTTAAAGTATTTCTCTGGGATAGAGACCTTATTGATGCTACGCTTAATAGGAGGGAGGGAATC
>JBCDBC010001181.1:0-2090 GCA_039184535.1 Bacteroidota bacterium
ATAGTCTGGAGTACGGAAACTAGTCCAGAAGTTTCTGATCCTCAAGACGAAAAGGTAATTATGGGAACAGATGACTTTCTGGGAACATTTAGTGATGAGGTAAGGAGCCTTCCAGAAGGTGTTCAGATATATGCCAGAGGGTTTGCCACTAACAGCACAGGGACTGCCTACACCTCAGATTCAAGTTTCACCCTTAGCACCACTACCATAGCTGAAACAAGTATCCTATCATTTTCTGGTAGGGTTCAGGAGGATAGGGTGCTTTTAAATTGGAGAGCCATAGAGTTTGATAATGATTTCTTCTTCATAGAAACGTCTCCTGACGGAACTAATTGGACAGACTTAAAAGAAGTAGCAGGTGCAGGAACTTCTGATGGGGTGGTAGAATACAATGAGACCGACGAACCCACCTCTACAGGGAGAATTTTCTACCGAATCCGATTCCTGGATTCTTCTGGAAACGTCAAGTACTCAGAGGTGATAGAAGTGAACTTTGATCCCACTGCCATTATTTCTGTTTATCCGCTTCCAGCGGATGATGGACAGATAACGGTTATCATTCCCAGTTTTACCACTAATGATGTCAGACTTATCATTACAGATCCCATCGGCCGTGGTGTCATTGAAAAAAACTATCTAGGCCAGCAGGGAGAAACAGTGGAAGAGGTATTTGATGTGAGTTTCCTTCAGGATGGTATGTACTTCCTAAGCATAAGAGATGGGGATCTGGTCATCATGAAGAGGCTCATTATATATGCAGGAGGAAATTAACCTATTTCCTTCAGATCTAAGCCAGAAAAGTTTCCTGAAGACATCATCAGAATCACATCGTTACCAGAGGTTTTTCCCTTAAGGGCGGGGAGAATATCCTCCTTACTTTCTAGTAGTTTGATATCTGAGGCAGAAAAGGCCTGTTGAAGCTCTTTCTCACTTATAGCTTCCAGACGCTTGGCTTTGACAGTTTCAGGATTGATGTATACCAGCTTACTATCTGCCGGATCAAGGCTTCCCTTATATTCAGGCAAAAAAGATTTTGTCAAACTACTGAAGGTATGCAGTTCCAGACAGGCAATCAGGTTTTTACGGGGATACTGTTCTCTTACCGCCTTTACTGTAGCTTCTACCTTAGCAGGTGCATGTGCATAGTCCTTGTATACAATGCTTCCAGAAGAGGATGGGACAGTCTCTAATCTGGAGTCAGCTCCTCTAAAAACACTTACTGCTTGCAAGAAGTCGGGTAGCTCCACCCCTACTAATCTACAGGCCTCCCAGGCAGCGGCAAGATTGCGCATATTATGTTCTCCAATCACCTCCAGCTTAGCCTTTTCTTTCTGTATGCTTAGGGTAAACTTTCCGTCTTTTACCTTATACTTAGGGGTGGAGAATGGAATAGGATAATGCACCTCATCTACCAGATTCTTTTCCACCATTTTCTTTAAGACCTTATCGTCCTTCGCATAAATGATGGAGGAAGCTTTCTCCTGACTGGCCAAAAGTTTGTCAAACTGCTCATAATATTCTTCCAGGCTGGGGAACACATTTATGTGGTCCCATGAGATTCCTGTCAATACCAAAATATGAGGTTTATAATGGAGGAACTTGGGCTGAGGATCTATTCGGGAAGACAGATACTCGTCCCCTTCCATGATAATGAGGGGCGCATCTTCACTTAGAGAAACAGATTGTTCAAAGCCGGGAACCTGAGCCCCTACCATATAGTCAAACTTCTTTCCTACCTGCTTCAGCACATGCATGATCATGGACGTTACAGAAGACTTTCCATAGCTCCCCGCAATCACCATGCGCTGCTTCTGCTCGCTAAAGGAATACATGAATTCCGGAAAAGAATAAATGGTTAAGCCTAATTCCTGCGCCTTGAGTAATTCAGGATTATCTGTGAACGCATGCATCCCCAATATGACCACATCCACGTCCTCTCTGATTCTATCAGGATACCAACCCATTTCTTCTGGTAATAGCCCCTCGGTTTCCAGTTTCCGCTTTGCTGGATCATATACCTTATCATCAGATCCGCTTACTGTATGTCCTTGTCTACTCAGGGCTATGGCGAGGCTATGCATAATGCTTCC
>JBCDBC010001182.1:0-2089 GCA_039184535.1 Bacteroidota bacterium
CCTGAATGATAACTTTAGCTATGTCCGGGAAATCACTGAAGAAAATCAGCAAAATGCTAAGCCTTGTTCTCAGACATGCCCCCGAAAAAATAGGACTGGTATTAGATGAAGCTGGGTGGGCTGATGTGGAAGAATTGATCCAGAAAGTAAATGCCAATGGTTTTGAAGTAACCCCTACCATTTTGAAGGAGGTCGTAGAAACGAATGACAAACAGCGTTTTTCTTTTAATGAGGAAGGAACTAAAATTCGAGCTAATCAGGGACATTCCATCAACATCAACCATGGTTTTGTAGCCCAGTAACCCCCTGAAATCCTTTATCATGGAACAGCGGCAAAGTCTCTGGAAAGTATTCTGGCAAATGGAATCGACATCATGTTCACCTAAGTGCGGATATAGAAACAGCCACTAAGGTCGGCCAACGACACGGGAAGGTGGTAATCCTGGAAGTTGCTGCTCAAAAAATGCAGCAAGCAGGGCACGAGTTTTATTTATCTGAGAATAAAGTTTGGCTTACAGACTTTGTCCCCACAGGCTTTATTCAGGTATCTACTGAAAGATAGCGTTAAATAGTTCTGGTTTTGACTAGTACTGATTAATGATAAAAAATGTTAGCTAATTATCTTGTAATCATATCCATTGAATATACATTCGGGAAGGCCACCTCATCACCAATCGTGGGCGGCTTGTCGGGTTGCATTGGTGAGGAAAAGCGCTTTTGCTTCGTTTTGGGGCGAATGCCAAAATGAAGGCCCGCTGCAAGCGTCGTAACACTGGTTTTAAAGTAACTCTCAACCAGAACTCAAGTTAAGGAAGCCTAAGAAGGCCATTCTCCCTCTACTCTCTCGGTCAAAATCCTTCCCAAAATTGTAGAAGTCTGCTAAATCCCTTAGGTTTAATTATCAAGGACCACACAATATGAAAAAACTCATCCTCTCAGGAGCATTCCTGTTCGTATGTACTATTACCTTATTTTCTCAGGAAAAGGAAGAAAATACACGAGAATACCTTCCTGAAACATTCACTTCCACTCAGTATGTCACCATTGATGGAAAACGGATAGAACTGGCAACAGAGACCGGTACCGTCATTCTCAGGGATGAGAATGATACCCCCATTGCGCTCTCAGGCTTTACCTACTATGAGAAAAAGAATGCAGAGGAAAACAGACCCATTATGTTTGCCTTTAACGGAGGACCTCTTTCTGCCTCATTTTGGCTTCATTTTGGTGTTCTAGGACCTAAGAGAATTGTGATTAATGACCCGGACTTTACCAAGCCTTCCCCCTATGAAGTAGTCAATAATGAGTATTCCTATCTGGATAAGGCAGATCTGGTCATGATAGATCCTGTAGGGGTTGGTTTTAGCAGACCTATAGGAGACTCCAAGTGGGAAGATTTCTGGGGAGTAGATCAGGACATCAGAGCTATAGGGCTGTTCATAGAGCAGTTCCTCATACGTGAGGGCAGGTTTAATGATCCCAAGTTTCTGCTTGGAGAAAGCTATGGCACCTTTAGGAATGCTGGCTTGGTTAAATACCTTCAGGACAGGGGAATAGCTATGAATGGAGTAATCATGTTATCCTCTACTTTTGAAATTGCGCATTTACGTTTTGCCCCAGGGGATGACCTTGCATATCTGATCCACTTCCCTACCTACTGTGCTACTGCCTGGTATCATAATGTGGTAGCTGATAAGGGGGAGAGCCTTGAAGCTTTTCTGGATGGAGTGAGAACATTTACGGAGAATGAATATACTCTGGCCTTAATGAAAGGAGATCAACTTTCTGAGGCAGAGAAGGACAGGACAGCCCAAAAACTAAGTGATCTTTCGGGGGTAAGTAAGGATTATTGGTTGAAGGCGGATTTAAGGGTTACCAATAGAGAATTTTTTCAGGAACTTCTCAGAGATAAGGGCCGAATTGTAGGGCGATTGGATTCCAGATTTACTGGATTTGCAGAAGATCTGCTTTCTCAGACTGCCCCTACTGATCCTCAGAGTAATGCCATTTCTCCACCTTATATAGCTGCCTTCAAGGACTATTTGTACAATGAACTTGGTGTCAGAAGGGACCTGACTTATATGACCAG
>JBCDBC010001183.1:0-2087 GCA_039184535.1 Bacteroidota bacterium
GACGATTCCGGAGTACACGCCCGGAGCCAGGTCGCCCGCGCGAAGCGGCGCCGCTCGGCGTCGGTTGATTTTTCTTTCTAGCCATATTTTTGGGAGCCTGCAAAGAAGATGTTGTCTCTCCTTTTTGTGAAGTGAATAACCCTTCGGAACAGCTTCCCTGGCTAAGGGAGTTAATTCTCGAACTTGAAGCATCCACTGATACCTTGGAATTCCACCGCAGCCTTTACCTCAAGCAGTATACCTATCAGAATATCCCCTACTTTGTTCAGGCTTCCTGCTGTACAGACTGCTTTTATTTTCCTACACATTATTCTTGCGAGGGAGATACTATTGGCTTTAGCGTAAATGTAGAGGATATAGAAGAATATAAAGTAGCATTTGATGCTGGAAAAATTCTCTGGCAAGGAGGAGGATGTACCTTTTAGCTACTCCATATTTTTAATAGGCTTTTTCTTGATCATGCCTCCTTTAGCATCTTTGATTGAGGACATAATCACAAAGGCCTTATCATCTACCTTATCTATTTCTGCCATAATCTTGGCTACCTCCAGACGAGTAATGACGGTATAAACTATGTTGGTTTCTCGGAGAGGTTCTCCATTCTGCACATATCCCTTCAGTCCCTTGTAAATGGTACAACCACGCCCCATAACATCCACTATACAGCTTCTCATGAGATCACTTCGTTCTGATATAATGGTTACTCCCACATATTCTTCTATCCCATCTATGACAAAGTCTACGGTTTTGGAAGCGGCAAAATAAGTCAGAATAGCATAAAGTGCCACTTCAGCAGAGAGTAGGTAGGCCGCTACTGTAAACAAGATCAAATTAAAAATCATGATGATGTTCCCCACAGAAAGACCTGTCTTGCGGCTCATGAAAATGGCTAATACTTCAGTCCCATCTATGATGGCCCCTCCTCTGATAGCCAATCCTATTCCTAGTCCTAGAAAGAACCCACCAAACGTGGCTCCTAATAAAGGATCATCTGTTATTGCTGGAAAGTGAAGGGTATATACAAAGGTAGATAGCAGCAGAATTCCTAAAATACTCCTCAAGGCAAATCTCTTCCCAACTGCCCTAAAGGCAAGAATCAGGAAAGGTAGGTTAAATAACGTGATCAATAAGGCCAAGGGAATTTTGCTGAACTCATTTACTATCAGTGAAATACCTGTGATTCCTCCATCAATGAATGAATTGGGGATCAGAAAGCTTTCCAATCCAATACTGGCTGATAAAGCTCCCATAGTAAGGCTAAAAAAATTTCTGACTTCTCTGTTCTTAATTAGGGACGATAATAGTTGTCCGATGCCCACCTTAGGCATTCTCTTGGGTGTATGTAAGGATTCTTGCATAGATGATAATCTACCTAAAGGACTATATTCTCTTATCACGAAAGGACAGTTTTCATGAGATTGTTTAACATCAAAAGTAGGAAGAGGTGTTAAATGTTGTAGTGCCTCCCAAATACACCTGATAATTTGGCTTTTTCCCCTCATCTTCCCCTCACAAACAGAAATCATGATGCTAAGATGGGAGTATGTAGTCTTAGCCTGGATAATTCTATTACCGTCAATAGTACATGCGCAGCTCACCATTAGCGCTCAGGTTCGTCCGAGGGCAGAATATAGGGACGGATTTAAGACGCCTGCTAATACGCTGGATGAGGCTGCTTACTTTGTGGAACAAAGAAGTCGTCTGACCTTTGACTGGGTGGATTCTACTTATGAGGTAAGGCTGTCATTTCAGGATATTCGATTTTGGGGAGAAAGCTCTCAAATAGTCAAACAGGAAGATGGAAATACCTTTTTGAATGAAGCCTGGATTCTTTATAAAGTAAATCCGGGTCTGAAGCTTAAAGTAGGCCGACAAGCCATCTCTTACGATAATCAACGGATACTGGGCGCACTGGAATGGGCCCAGCAAGCTAGACGACATGATGCCGTCCTGGCCATGTTTACCAACAAGAAAAAGTCTGTAGATCTACATCTAGGTGCAGCCTTTAACCAGGATGATGAAGTGCCAGAGCCTACTTTTCTCCAAAGTCCCTCAGCAGGCTTTTATGCCGTACCCGGAAATTATAA
>JBCDBC010001184.1:0-2082 GCA_039184535.1 Bacteroidota bacterium
GCCTACATGTATGTAAGGATTTACCTACTCCACCTGATGTTATCTTACTGGATTATATGATGCCCGGAATGGATGGAGACGAGCTCAACAAAAAAATTAAAGAATTACCTGATTTCGGATCAGTACCGGTGATCCTACTCTCTTCTTCTAGCCATAATCCATCAGATCCTGAATTATTTAACGCGATTTACCTGAAGCCTATCAAGCACCTCATCATACGGAATAAATTAGCCGCCCTATTCTCCGGAAGTAATGAAGCAGAACAGGCTACCAAGAAGATTAGGCAAAATGCTATTGATGCATCTTTTGCTGAAAAGAACCCCCTTTCCATTCTAGTAGCAGAAGATAATAGGGTCAACCAAAAGTATATCCAAAAGGTATTTTCAAGACTAGGATATGAAATCACCATTGTAGACAATGGGAAGAAAGTCCTGGATCAAGTGGAAGAGAACTACTATGATCTCATCTTCATGGATTTAAATATGCCGGTCATGGATGGGATTACCAGCACGGTAAAGGTCCGCGCCAATCAAGATATTAAACATCAGCCGATTATCATTGCTATGACGGCCAATGCATTTTCTGACGACAAAGAAAGGTGTATGGAAGCAGGGATGAATGACTACTTGAGTAAGCCTGCTAAGATTAGCGATATCACGGAGCTAACCGAAAAATGGTCTGAGAAGATCAAATTGGAAAAAAGCCGTTCTTCGGATTAAGATCAATTTTTATATACCTTTGCCCATGGAACTGAAACAGGGCAAAGTCTTTATCATTTCTGCCCCAAGCGGCGCTGGGAAGTCCACCTTGGCACGTATCCTCTTGCAGAAATATGACTTCTTTGAGTTCTCTATTTCTGCAACTACCAGACCTCCAAGAGAGTACGAGCAAGAGGGAAAAGATTACTATTTTTTATCTGCAGATAGCTTCCGGGAGAAAATTCTTTCTCAGGCCTTCCTAGAATGGGAAGAGGTATACCCAGGTAGATTTTACGGAACTTTACGAGAAGAAGTGGAAAGAATACTGGATGCAGGTAGATGTCCCATCTTTGATGTGGATGTAGAAGGAGGACTTAATATTAAGGAAATCTATGGAGATCAGGCTGTTTCTATTTTTGTGATGCCTCCTAATAGAGAAGCCCTGAAAGAACGCCTGAAGAAAAGAGGGACTGAGTCAGATAATGATATTGAGAAAAGATACACCAAGGCAAAGATAGAAATGGAGTATGCTGAGCGCTACGACTATATAGTGGTAAATGATGAGTTGGAAAAAGCTGTTGCACAACTCCTTGAAATTGTAGATTCTCACCTGCAAAAAGCCTAAAGTCTTATGGCAAAAACCATCAGTGGGTCTTTCATCCCCGGATCGGAAAAACCCACCACCCTTTCTGTTGGACTATATTTTGGATCATTTAATCCTATTCATATGGGCCACCTGATTATCGCTCAACATGCACTAGATCAGGCAAAGTTCGACTACGTATGGTTTATCATTTCTCCCCAAAATCCTTTTAAACAAAAGAAAAACCTTCTCCCTGAGTATGAGCGTCTAAAGATGGTGGAACTGGCCATAGAGGGAAATAACAAAATGATGGCCTCCAATGTGGAATTCAGACTCCCCAAGCCTTCCTACACCATAGATACGCTCACCCACCTGGCAGATACATATAAGACATATTCTTTTTCCCTCATCATGGGGCAGGATAATCTGACCCACTTTCATAAATGGAAGAACCATGAAAGTATCCTCAAGCATTACTCTATTTGGGTGTACCCAAGACCTGGCTATGTAGCTGGAGAAATAGATGCACATAAAAATATTCATATCTTTAAAGCGCCTTTACTAGACATATCTGCTACCTATATTCGTCAACGATTAAAAGAGAATACATCTGTTAGATACCTTGTACCAGATGCTGTCCATAATTACCTAGAAGCAGAGAACCTATATTCCTAAGTCCAAACGCTAATATGCAACTTGTCCGCCAACTCCCTAATCTCATCACCTTACTGAATCTGGCTTTCGGAATCATAGCTGTCTGGCTCATCATGATTGGAGAGATAGTTATGGCTGCGGGATTCA
>JBCDBC010001185.1:0-2080 GCA_039184535.1 Bacteroidota bacterium
AAACGACTCTCAAACATTTTTTGGTGTATGAGAACAGATCCCTTGCACTGAGTAGCCAGAACTAAGACTATACTTAACAGATCCGGGGTAAAGCCCGGCCACGGGTGATCAGAGATGGTCATGATGCTGCCATCTATATAGCTTTCTATCTCACAGACATCTTGCTCTTTCACAATGATGTCATCTCCCTCTATATCCAACTGTACCCCCATTCTTCTAAAAGTCTCAGGAATTATGCCAAGATGCTCAATACCTGCTCCCTGAATCCTGATTTTACTCTGGGTCATGGCAGCCATCCCTATAAAACTCCCCACTTCTATCATATCCGCCAGCATTCTGTGCTCAGCTCCTCCCAGCTTTTCTACTCCATGAATGGTTAGCCTGTTACTACCCAACCCTTCTATATTAGCTCCCATGGAGACCATGAGTCTACAAAGCTGTTGTAGGTAAGGTTCACAGGCAGCATGGTAAATGGTGGTAGTCCCTTCCGCTAATACGGCTGCCATCACCAGGTTAGCTGTACCCGTAACGGAGGCCTCATCCAGTAACATAAATGTTCCCTTCAAACGGCCATTAGATTCTACCCTGTAAATACCTACTTCGGCTTCATAGGTAAAGTCCGCTCCTAACTGCTGAAATCCCCAGAAATGGGTATCCAGCCTTCTTCTCCCGATCTTATCTCCACCCGGACGAGAAATAATAGCTTTCCCAAAACGGGCCAACATGGGACCCACCAGCATGATAGACCCTCTTAGCCTACTTGCTTTTTGGCGGAAATCAGGATTATTTACAAAGTCTAGGTCTATGTCATCAGCCTGGAAGGTGTAGGTATCTGATGCGTTCTTGGTAACCTTAACCCCCAGACTTCTCAGGATATCTATGAGGCGGTTAACATCCACTATATCAGGGATGTTACTTATGGTTACTTCTTGATCAGTTAAGAGAGTGGCGCAAAGAATTTGAAGGGCTTCGTTTTTAGCTCCCTGGGGAACTATGGTACCGTGGAGCTTATGCCCTCCCTCCACTTCAAAATATTCCATAAAGTAGTGATGTTCCTGTTTGAAATCGGAACAAAAAAAGTCGGAATGAAATAGAAATCAAATTAATTCTCCCGAATATTTCTAATGGGAGAAAAGGACTCTCTACCTGAAAGGTAAGATCTGTAGGAACTTATTCAGAAAAGTATTTCTACTTTCTTCTTCCGCCCTTTCTGTAGTTGTTTTTGCCTTTGTTATTTCTGCCTCTGTTCTTATTGCTGTGGCCGTTACTCCTATGAGAACGGTGGTTATAAGTCGGCTTATGGATCACAAGCTCTTCTCCTACCACTTTGAGTTTCCCTTTAGAAATTTCGTTCATATGCTCGGCAATGGTCTCCTCAGGAGTGGACTCCTTATCCATATTCCTCAGGATCTGCTTCATGGTGTTAGCAATGAGATTTATGTAGGCTACCCTTTCAGGTCCCTCCTCCATATCTATGGCGCGTTTAATCATCAACTCCACGTTCCAACCATACTGCTTAAAGCGTGGTCTATTCTTGTGATAAGGGAGTTTTTCATCAGGCTTACGTCTAATGTCTTCTGGAGCAGGTTTAGGGAAGGGCGAATCTACGTCCAGCTCAAAGTCAGAAATAGCATGAAGATGATCCCAAAGCTTCTGCTTGTAATCAGGCATGTCCTTGAACTGAGGGTTCAGATGGCTCATGATTCTGATAATCTCCTTTACTGCACGTGTTCTCTGCTCTTTATCCTCGATGGTCTTGGCATAATCTGCCATCATCTGAATATTTCTTCCGTACTCCTTAAGCTTAAGGCGATCTGTTGAGATTCTGTATTTAATGCTCATGGATGAGTTTTCAATAGTACTGTAAGGCTTAGGAAACCTTTAATGAATGGTGTTAAGAAACTGATAAAATATTTACTTAGCTGAAGACCCAAACTTAGATGTTTTCACCAGAAGGGGTGGTCATATCTGACTTGAAGTCATTGGGCGAAATGTAGCTTTCGGATATGATAAGTGCAATAAGGGATCATTGAAAACTTTGGCAAGTAGTACTGTGGCAGCTGCCGCTGCAGAAGCGGCC
>JBCDBC010001186.1:0-2079 GCA_039184535.1 Bacteroidota bacterium
CAGACCGTAAGCTTCTTTGGGGCAGGAGAAAATGAAGTTCGTATAGTAGGGCAGACCCAGAGTTTCCATGAAAGTGAGCTTATGTTTGCGGATCAGGGGCTTCTAAACATACTGGAAATCCCCTTCTTTTTAGGAGATGCACAATCTGCCCTGGCCAGTCCTAATACAGTCGTGCTGAGTAGGTCCAGAGCAAAGAAATACTTTGGAGCTGCTAACCCAGTGGGGAAAACCATCATTCTGAACAATGAAGAGGAGGCTCTATATACCATTTCAGGCGTAATGGAGGACCCACTTCCTACCACACACCTGAAGATGCACTTTGTGCTTTCCTTGGCTGAGAAAGAATTTTATAGAGGAGAAAAGACTAACTGGAGAAACTCCAACTATCCCACTTATGTGCGCGTCCGCCCAGACACTGACATGTCAGACTTAGAGGAGGCGATAAACCTGACCATAAGCAGGTACTTCCTGCCTGCCGCGGAGGAAGCTAATGATGATAACGTTAGGGCTTTCATGTCCAGTCTGGAACTGGAATTCCAACCTTTGGACGAGATCCATATCAACCTGGCAGAAGTCAGAGATGATCTCTCTCACGGGGATATTAGGTACATATGGCTATTCGGAGCCATTGGGTTGTTTATTCTCATCATAGCTATCATCAACTTTGTGAACCTGTCTACTGCCCGTTCTGCCAGCAGGGCAAAGGAGGTAGGCTTACGGAAGACTTTGGGAACAGACAGAGGTAGCATCGTTTCCCAGTTTTTGACTGAATCTGTATTGATATGCCTGTTCGGATTCCTCATTTCACTGGCATTATTGGTTCTCTTGCTTCCTGCCTTCAATAGCATGTCAGGACTTTCTTTGTCTATTCCTTGGAGTACCTGGTGGCTAATGCCAATTCTGCTGTCTGCTATGTTCGGTATAGGCATCTTGGCGGGCGTTTATCCTTCCTTTTACTTATCCGCTTTTCGACCGGTAGAAGTGATGAAGGGGGACCTGAGTAGGGGAAGTGGGAGCAAGCATGTGAGAAATGGACTTGTGATTTTTCAATTCACCGTCACCATATCCCTGTTGGCAGCCACATGGGTCATAGATAAGCAAATGGGCTTCATGCTGAATAAGAAGCTGGGATATGAAAAGGACCAAGTCGTCCTCCTGCAAGGAGCGCACACCCTGAGAGAGAAGGTGTACAACCTAAAGACAGAACTGAAGCGGATTCCGGGAGTAGAGGAGGTCAGTGTGAGTGGATTCCTTCCTATTGAGAATACCAATAGAAATGGCAATGGATTTTTCTTAAAGGGCAAGGAAGAAGATGTGCCGAGTATAAGCACTGAGATTTGGACCGTAGATCATGACTATGTGAAGACCATGGGGATGCAGATTGTAGATGGAAGGGACTTTGACCTCAACATAAGTGCTGATTCACAAGCAGTCATCATTAATCGGTCTATGGCTGATGCCCTGCATGTAGAGAATCCCTTAGGGAAACAAATCACTAATAGATGGAGAACCTGGACTGTCATTGGTGTAATGGAGGACTTTCATTATGAAAATATGAAGAAATCTATCGGGCCACTCTGTTTACACATAGGAAGAAGTACAAGAACCCTAGCCGTAAAATTAGATACAGAAAACATCTCTTCTACCATGGAGAGAATTACCCAAAGTTGGGATGAATTTTCTCCGAATCAGAGCGTTAGGTATAGCTTCCTCGATGACAGTTTTGCGATGATGTTTACAGACGTGAAGCGGATCGGTCAGTTGTTTAAAGGCTTTACCCTTCTGGCTATCGTAATTGCTTGTTTGGGCTTACTCGCACTCTCAGCCTTCATGGCCGAGCAAAGGAGCAAGGAAATAGGGATACGCAAGGTGCTTGGCGCTACTGTCTCTAACATCGTGAGTATGCTGTCAGCCGACTTCCTGAAATTGGTGATGATAGCCACTTTGGTGGCCATACCTGTGGCCTGGTGGGGGATGAACCAGTGGTTGGCAGATTTTGCCTACAGAATTCAAATCGACTGGAGTGTATTCTTCTGGACTGGAATCATGGCCCTAGTGTTAGCCTTCTTAACCATCAGC
>JBCDBC010001187.1:0-2068 GCA_039184535.1 Bacteroidota bacterium
ATTCGTGGCAAACAGAAAACTCCCTCAATATGATCTATTCCTTCAAAGGTTTTATCCCGGTGATTCATCCTTCTGCTTTTGTGCATCCACAGGCGGCTGTTACCGGTAATGTCATCATTGGGAAGGATGTGTATATAGGGCCAGGTGCGGCAATAAGGGGAGATTGGGGAGGTATAGTGATTGAAGATGGCTGTAATGTACAGGAGAATTGTACCATCCATATGTTCCCCGGAATTACGGTTAAGTTAGAGGAAGCAGCTCATGTGGGACACGGCGCCATCATTCATGGTGCCAGCATAGGGAAGAATGTGCTCATAGGTATGAATGCCGTCATACTGGATGAGGTGAGAATAGAAGATGAGTGTATAGTGGGAGCACTTAGTCTGGTTAAGAAAGGAACCTATCCTAAAAGGAGCCTCTTAGCCGGAAATCCCGCCAAAATAGTCCGGGAAGTCAGTGATGACATGATCGCCTGGAAAACCAAGGGCACACAATTGTATCAGACTTTACCTAAGGACTTACATGAGCATTTGGAAGCAGTAGAGCCATTGAGGGAAGTACCCACAGACAGACCGAGTCAGGAAAAGTTGTATGAGACCTGGAATAGCATAAAGGGGTAGTATCAAGTAAGAGTGAAATTTCTTGGCGACTTTGCGTGATAATCTTTACTCCACGCCTCCCCAACACATGTACTTAATATCCAGGTAGTCTTCTATGCCGTATTTGGAACCTTCCCTGCCCATGCCGCTTTCTTTCACCCCACCAAAAGGGGCTACAGGTGTGGAGATCATACCTGTATTAATGCCGACCATACCGTACTCCAGGCCTTCTGCCACTCTCCAGATGCGGGCGTAGTCCCTGCCATAGAAATAGGAGGCCAGACCGTATTCTGTATGGTTCGCCAGTTCAAGTACTTCTTCTTCTGTGGAGAATTTGAAGACAGGTGCTACCGGCCCAAAGATCTCTTCCTGAAAAACCTTCATTTCTTTCGTAGCTTCTGTGAGAATGGTGGGTTCGAACAATAGGGATGGTTTCTCAGCTAACCTATTTCCACCAGTAAGTACATGAGCGCCCTTACTAACTGCATCAGCTAATCTATCCTCTACTGCCAACACAGCCCTTTCTCCTATCATAGGACCTATAGTTACTCCTTCAGTTTTCCCGTTTCCAACTTTCAGCTCCTTTATGGCTACAGATAATTTCTCCGTGAACTCCTCATAAATCCCTTCCTGGGCAAAGATTCTATTGGCACACACACAGGTCTGACCTGCATTCCTAAACTTGGAAGCAATGGCGCCCTGCACAGCCGCATCTACATCCGCATCATCAAAGACAATGAAGGGAGCATTTCCGCCTAATTCCAGAGAGATTTTCTTTACCTGATCTGCACATTGCTTCAGGAGAATTTTTCCCACTCGAGTAGAACCTGTAAAGGATATTTTCTTCACTAACGGATTGTAACATAGCTCCTCTCCTATGCCTGCTGCATCAGTGGAAGTAACAATATTCAATACGCCCTTGGGAAAGCCTGCCTCTTCAGCTAATTCTGCCAGAGCCAAGGCGGAGAGAGGGGTAACTTCTGAAGGTTTGATCACTACCGTACATCCAGCTGCCAAAGCAGGTGCTACCTTACGGGTAATCATGGCATTAGGGAAATTCCAGGGAGTGATGGCCCCCACTACGCCTACTGGTTGCTTGATGACAGTAATACGCTTGTCACGATGATGGCCGGGTATCACATCTCCATAGGCCCTCCTCGCTTCCTCCGCAAACCATTCCACAAAGGAAGCTCCATAGCGAATCTCCCCCTTTGCCTCTGCTAGCGGCTTGCCCTGCTCCGTAGTCAACAGATCAGCCAACTCATCCACTTGCTCCATCTGAAGCTGGAACCACTTCTTTAGGATAGCAGCTCTTTCGCCAGCTGTGTACTTCTTCCAAACCTGAAAAGCATCATGAGCAGCCTGGATTGCCTGCTTACATTCCTCTCTTCCCAAATCAGCAACTTCAGCAATAAGCGAGTGGTCGAACGGGTTTCGAACTTCAAAGGTATTAGAAGAGGAGGTCCAGG
>JBCDBC010001188.1:0-2061 GCA_039184535.1 Bacteroidota bacterium
AAATAAGAGTGTATTTCCTGTAGGGAGGAAAGGACCATTAGCTCCCTTTATCAGGCCTCCAAATTCTACAAAGGGCCTCTCAAATGTCTTATTCTTAGTGAAAAAGATGTCCAACGCTTGGGGCCTTAGTCTGCTAGTCAAGCAAAGAGCTAAGGCTACTCTCTCCTCAAAAGTAAACTTGTACTTGTGTACCAACTGTCCATATGCGCCAAGGGGTTGTTCAAAAATAGGAGCCCCTATTTCTGTGATATCTTTGAACTTGGTCTCCATGGAAAAATATAGCTGAAAACGAGTATTCATCACCTCACTTAACCAGCCTATTTCAGCTGATATTTCCTTGGAAGTAGTCTCAACATCAATCGTGTTCAAACTAGCCAATAATGTAGGTATGCGGGAATCATCACTTTCCATAAGGCATAATTTTCATATTACCATTCGACATATACCATGTGGTCCATCCAGGGAAATCTAATGAAGTTAAATGGCCAGGGTAGTCTCGACAATACAATGTCGTGGGTTTGGCGTTCTACATTCAACTTCCAATGATCATTATGGGCTTTCATCACTCCTTCCCTCCACAAAAAGCTTCCTCTTAACCCATTTACAGAGGTTCCGGAAAGGATAGGGACCTGTGCCATCATGGCCTCTAACAGCTCTTCACAGGAGGCTAATTCTGATTCTCCAAGTTCATCCACTGTTTCCAGGGGAGCATATAGTGGGATTCCACAGAGGACCTTATTTAATGGTAGTTGATACTCCGGCGCCTGGGGGAGTCCCGTTACCAGGGCTTGCAAGAGGAAGGCAGCTTTATGTTGAGCTGCTATGGAAACAAAGAATTTTCCTTCCAGTAGATCATGTATACTAAAAAATCGCTCAAAAAATGGCCACAGAAGGACTAGACCTGCATTTTCCACATAGATCTCTTCTGTATTAGCAAAACTTGGAGGACGGGTGGTGTATAGGGTTTCTTTCTTCGAGAAGATGGGAGATTCTGCATCTGTCTGTTTATCTTTTGCAGAATTGAGCTCTCTTAGCTTATTCTCTTCAGATATGGAGAAAGGTTTTTTCTTCCCAGAAGAATGTAACTGTTCTTGTCTGCTTCCTTCTATTCCTTTATCAGTTTCTTTGTGAGAATCTACAGCCCTTTTCTCTGATGTACTATTGGAATTTTCAGCTTTCAATTTCTCTTCTGAACTGAGTTTCCTTGATTCCTTTTCTTCTGCTTCCCTTGAGGATCGGTCTTTGGAAGATTGGTTCTCCTCTAGCTGAAAGGAATCCGTATGGGGTTCTTCTTTATTCTTCCGTGATAGTGGTGTGTCTGATGGCGTTTTCTGCCCATCCTTAGCTATTTCCGATCTACTCTTTGTAGCTGGAGTACGGTCAGCGGAGGGGAGAAAATATGCTTTCCAGAATGCTGACCGGCCAGTCTTGTTGGTAGGCACTTCTTTCTCAGGAGGAAATATTTCCCCACTTTCTAATTCCCAAAGTTTCACCAGGAGTTCATCGCTCAACTCATTGATCAAGCGTTGGGCAGCAACAGCTTCCTGGAAAAAGGAAATTAACCAAGTAGATTCTTTAGGGATATCCAGTAGGGATTCAACGGTATCAAGAATAGCTGTTGGCTGATCACTCTTTACCCACCAGGGAAGCATACCCGTTCTCAGAAAGTACTGAATAATCTCTCTTGAAGTATGATGACTCTCTGCTATTGAGCGCACCTCATCTAGACCTCGCGGATTTCCAGCAGCAGTAGAAATGTCACGCTCGCTAAGAATACTCTTGGCTCCGCCCTGATTAGTAAATGAAGAGGTCCTTTCTATATCTCTAATTTCCTGTATCCTTGATTTCAATTCCTCCTCAAAGAGTGGCATAAATTTCTCCTTCAGGACTAATGGTAATTGCTTGATCGAAATCTTTCCCAGATCCAGTGTCAATCTTTCCACTGCATGCAGGCGGTTAGCGGGGCTATATTCATCACAAATCTTTCCCAAGGCTGGCATTAGCTGCTGCCAGAACACTTGCGAAAGCTGGTCTTGGAAGTCCTCCTGATTTACGCTTTCA
>JBCDBC010001189.1:0-2059 GCA_039184535.1 Bacteroidota bacterium
ACCTTCATTTTCTCGTAGGCTACTATCCCACTTAGACAGGCTCCAGGAATTCCCTGCCCCGGATAGGTGCTGTCTCCACAGATGTATGCACCTTTTCCATCCAGCCTGCCATCTATCATTCTCCAGGGTTTCACACTCATGTACTGAGGGTATCCTCCTACAAAGCCCCAACTCCTTCCGGTCCACTTCTTCCAGGCCTTAGGTGTAGAAGCATGATAGAAGGTTACATCTTCTCTTGTCAAAAAGCCAGCCTTTTCCAGCGCAGCAAAGATCTCCTCTACTACCAACTCTTTATCATGCACAAAGGTATTCTCCGGATCAGGCACATGCGTACTTACACTCCCCACTAATTCATCTGGCCCGCATCTCCCTTCATCTTCCGGATGGCTCAAGCTTAAGAAAATACTATCTGATCCCGTGTAGATAAGGGGTTTCTCCAAATGAATTTGGTGATGTATACAGGTGGGAGTATTTCGTCTCTTCATCACAAAACCCAGTGAGAATGCACTATTCACTTGTTCTGAAGAGAGTTTCCTAGAAGCGTATTTAGCCTGAAGAGATTCATCAACCCACACATCCAGGGTATCATTTAGGGGAATAGCTGAGACAATATGCTTAGCATGGTATTCTCCTTTGGAAGTGATGATATGATAGCCCTGCTCTTTTGGAACAATCTGAGTTACCCCTTCTCTGAGCTTCACCTTGCCTCCTTGAGCTTCTATATAAGAAACCAGGGGTTTTACCAAATTTATGAGTCCCCCATCCATGTAATAGTTGGTGTAATTAGTGTAGCAAAGGGCGGCGGCCCCAAAGAGGACATTCACTTCTTCCAGGTAATTCTGGGCAGTAATTAACAATTGCTGATTAACGAAATCCACAAATTCCTGATGCGTGTCCAGGCCATATTTCTTCAAGAAGGACTTCATGGATATCAGTGCCCAGCCAGCATAGACTAGCTGATTAGGTCTAATCCTTTGGGCGGCCTGCAGGAAGTCTGGAAACCTGGTAGGAGGAAAATTCTTTTGAAGTAGAGAGGTACCCCAGACAAACTCACTGATTCTATAGCAGTGTTCCCAGAAAGGTCTTTGTCCTTCCGGCCCGAATACATGTTCTGCTTCAGAAATCCACTTTTCCAGCTCCTGGTAGCGGGTAATCACTTTTCCATTTTTCAGGTGAACTTGCATAGGAGTATGCAGCTTTCTGAAGGGCAAGTCTAGCCCTATCTGATCCAAAAAGTGACCCACAGGCATACCCTCGTCTAAACCTACGATGGTGGTAGCACCGGACTCAAAGATGTAATGTTTCCTTGGATAGGAGCTGGCACATCCTCCGGGTAACCAATTTTGCTCAAGTACCGTAACACTAATGCCATCTTTCGCCAAAAGGGAACTCACAGTTAGGCCGGCTATACCACTTCCGATTACGACAACCTTAGTTATTTCTTTCATAAAGGGGATCAAACTCATTTAGGAATCTGTTGAGAATATTAACAGTTTTGACCGCTAATAGATAAGCGAAATATTACTTTTGTTTAACAAATTTCACATTTTATTAAACAATAATTACAAGCTCTTGTTCTCAAAAGGAAGATTTAGTGAAACATGAGCTAAGTAACGAATCCAAGTTTCCAGTAGCTAACACATGAAAGTATCTGTTTTCAGAAAAACGCATTTCAATGCCGCACACAGATTACACAATCCAAATTGGACGGAGGAAGAGAATCAACAAGCATTTGGGAAATGTAATAACGAGTACTATCACGGCCACAACTATGACCTGATCGTGAAGGTAACGGGAGAGGTAGACAGAAAGACTGGCTATGTGGTAGATATGAAAAAACTGAAGGATCTAACTGAAGAACATGTCATCGCAAGATTTGATCATAAGAATTTGAACCTTCAGGTAGAAGAATTCAAGGAGATGAATCCTACAGCAGAGAATATAGCTATCGTAATATATGACATACTGAGGAAACACCTAGACTCTTCTCTTGAGTTAAACATTAGATTATATGAAACCGAACGAAACTTTGTGGAGTACCCCGCCTAATGGGGCAAAC
>JBCDBC010001190.1:0-2057 GCA_039184535.1 Bacteroidota bacterium
CAGGTCCTGTGTAGAGAGAGACAGGTCGGAAGGCAGGATCTTTAGATGCGAGAAAGGCTTTCTCCGGGAAAAGAGGCGTAGAAGAAAAGGTAGCTCCGGTAGGTAGAACCTTATCTGCATGCACCAGATTATGGGTAGGCTCTGCGGTAAAGATCACATCATTAAAGGATTCAGGGAAACTACCTCCCTGATACCAGGTGATGGCACAGGCGGAGGTGATAGTCCCTATATCTGTCAACAACTGGTGCTGCGGGTTCTGGGTAATAGGAAATACTTCTATAGGCTGCCCATAAGAAGGCACATATTGCTGGGCATCCGCCACCAAAAGCTCAGGCTTTCTTTCCAGGTAAGAGGCATCTATCACTTCATGGTAGAGATGGGATGCATTGGACGTCTGAAAATACCTTCCCCACGGATCAAAGGTGTGTCCATATTGAGTGTTGGAGGAGGTCATATATAGCTCTCGCTTATCTGGATGGAAGCGCACCGACTGATCGTTGGCATTGGCAGGAAGTCTCGGACCTTCAGGATGAGCCGGGAAGAAAATTTCGCTTCCCTCATCTCCAAATATGTCTGCATAATCGCGGGTAGTGATGAAGTACTCATTGGCCAGATAGATATAGTTATCCAAATTGTAGATGGGGGTATTGAAGTTGTGCTGAGGGTTAGACCTCGCGAAGCCTGTGAGAACAACCTCTCGCTTATCTGCCTTCCCATCTCCATCACTGTCTTCCAGGTACACAAGGTCTGGCGCGTCAGGTACCAGAAAGCCCTTTTTCCATCGCATGATGCCCGTAGGCAGGGTTAGCTTGTCCGCAAACACTTCGCTTTTATCTGGAAGGCCATCCCCATCCGTATCTATCAGCTCACGTATAACGCCTGTACCTGAGACATCCAGTGGATAGCCATGCATCTCCACTACAAACATTCGCCCTTCTTCTGTGATCTCCATGGCCACCGGATCACTCACCAAAGGTTCTATGGCAAAGAGTTCCAACTCAAAGCCCTCCGCCAACTCAAATTGGGGGAGAAGTTCAGCGGATTGCTGGTTTAATACTTCGAAGGAAAGTGTTTGGGTTTGGGGTGACTGGGTACACGCCCCTAATAACAGGCATATGATGCCGGTAGCGGAATAGAGCAGTCTGTTCATATCTGAAAATACAAAAAATAGGGAAGTAGGAGAAGAAATTAACTCCTCTCAACTTTGTCATCCCGGTGGGCCTGCAGGGGATTGCTTGCGGGGTCGGCCGGGATCTCATGCTGTATCACCTAACAGGAGATGGCTCGCCGCCATGACGGTTCTGTCTTTAGTCGTTTTCATATCCCTTATTTAACTTAGTTCCCGAAATGAAAGAATACCTCCTGACATACAAGATCTTCACAGAAGAAGAGGCAGAGAGAATAGTCTTATTCTTCAAAAAGAGGTTCTACAAAAAGAAAGAGCTGATCCTGAGTAAGGGAGAACTGACTAAGCAGGTATTCTTTATCAATCAGGGATGTGTCCGACTATTTCTCATAGATTTTAACGGAAAGGAGCATACCATTCTCTTTGGGACAGAAGGATATTGGATGGGAGACCTTCAAAGCTTTACAGATCAAACGCCTGCTTCCTATAATTACCAAGCCACGGAAGACACGGAGGTGCTATCCATTGATAAATCTTCCTGGGATCAGCTGATGAGAGAAGAACCCAATTTTGTTAAGTATGTGGGGATACTTTTCCGCAATGCACTCATAGAACAGCAAAAACGGATAGTAGAAATTTTTACTCTTCCTGCTGAAGAACGATATGAGAAGCTGATAAAGCACAGGCCAGATATCCTCAATCGAGTCCCCCAAAAACACCTGGCCAGCTACATAGGCATCACTCCCGAATTCCTCAGTCAGATAAGAAAGAAGCGGCTAAACAAGTGAATTTAATTTCAACATGTTCTTGGTTAGCGCTAAGCCACTCTTTTAAATTGTAATGATTATTGGCTATGAGTGCTCCGTTACCTTCAGCATGATTTACTTTTTTCCGTAGCAAAAAAAGTAAACAAAAATGCATTGTCCCTCCA
>JBCDBC010001191.1:0-2053 GCA_039184535.1 Bacteroidota bacterium
GTCAACCGCGGTGCCTGCAGGGGGGTGAACGAGCGACGCCGATGGTCATCAGCGGGCGGCCACAATCCCCTGGGCCTGGCGAAATCTCTTGGGTGATGCAGTGAGCCATGATAAGGATAATGTCTTCTGAGAGTAGTCAGGGGGATAACCACAATTTTATCACCTCCTGCCCCACTGGTGGTACCTATTTCCTCAAAGAGGCCTACCACCCTGTAAACATTATTATTGGCAGTGATATTTTTCCCAATAGGAGACTCGTTGGGAAAAATTCTTTTTTTCAACTCAGCACCTATTACAGCCACATTTTTTCCTAATTTGATATCGTCGGGCGTTAAGTTGCGTCCTTCTTCTATCACATATCTGGCTGTTTTCGGATAGTTTTCATCAGAACCTATAATTTGGATGGTATTATTTGTCTTGTTGTTCTTATAGCTTACTGAAGCTACTCCTGTACCATATCCTCTTATACTTACCACTGCCTCTTTCACAAATCTATCTTTGAATAACTGAGACTGTCTATAGGTTATGGGCGGATAATTCACAAATTTCCTACCCCGGCCTTGTACCTGAATAGAAGTCCCCCGGTTCTGTATATTAAAAGTATTAGTCCCCATCCGGGAGAAACTCTCCAACATTCCATATTTCACACCTTCTATTGAGGTTAGTACCCCTATCAGACAAGTAATCCCCAGAGCAATGATAAAAATAGTTACTCCTGCACGGAAGGAATTAGCCCTTACGGCATCTATAGATTGGTTGATGTTTTGAACTAGGCGCATAGGTGTGCTATAAGTTGGATGAATATACACCAAAAAAGCGGAACGACTGTGGAGCAGTCATTCCGCTTCGATCAAAGGGGGAATATTCTCTATCCGTTAGTGCCCTGCTTCTGCTTATCAGCATAGCCAAACACTGACTTTAGCAGATCAGTAGTCCTGGCAACAGGATTCTCACGGATCTTTTTCTCTTCTTCAGCCACTTTCAAAAACAGTCCATCCATGGCTTTATTGGTAGCATATCTTACCAGATCTGTTTCTATCTTTTTCTTGGTTAGAGGAATAGAATTGTATTTGCTCGTAATATCTGACCAAACCTTAGTGGCATTCACCTGGTCCAAAGAAGTTTTAATCTTAGGAGAGAATGCATCATACAAGGCCTGCTCTGTACTTCTTTTAAAAAAATCTGTAGCAGCGTTTTCTCCCCCTAACAGGATATTCTTCACATCACTAAAGGTCATCTGCTTAATGGCACTCCCAAATATGCTTAGGGCTTCTTTGGCGCCTTCTTCGGCTCCCCTATTCAGCCTCTTTTCAAAGTCAGTTACCAGGCCTCCAAGCCCTATGGTTTTCAAGGCATCTGCCGCAAACTGGGCTTCTTCGGGAAAAGGAATCTTTACCAGGGGGTCATTAAAGTACCCCCCATCTTTACTCAGGGTACCCACCGCAAAACGAATCCCATTATCTAGTGCCTGCTTCAAACCATTACTCATTTGCAGACTGGTTGGCTCCTGTGTGTACACTTCATTCGCTATCTCGTATAACTGGTCACATCCAGTCATAGAAATCATAAACAAGGGCAAGAACCATATAAGCTTTCTCATAAGGGTGTATCTTTATTTGTTGGGATGGAAAAGGGGAATTGTTGTCACCTATTTTCCGGTTTAATTAATGACTTTATCACATCTTAAATACAATTAACGTTTTTTGTAGCCTACAATGCTCATCAATCTTTATTAATTTTCCTTCATGAGAATATTCTTCCTGGCCCTAATTTTTCTTCTGATGGCAGGCTTTTCAGCCTCTTGTCAACATCAAAAGGGAAAGCTCACTGCAAATCGTTTGCAGCATTCGAGTAGTCCTTACCTATTACAGCACGCCAGAAATCCGGTGTATTGGAATCCCTGGGATGAGCAAGCTTTAAGCCAAGCCAGGGAAGAACAGAAACTCATGATCGTAAGTATAGGATACGCTGCTTGCCACTGGTGCCATGTCATGGAGAAAGAGTCCTTTGAGGATACTGCAGTAGCCAGAATCATGAATACCAGCTTTGTCAA
>JBCDBC010001192.1:0-2048 GCA_039184535.1 Bacteroidota bacterium
GGGTTTTGAGTGGCCAATACTAAAAACCCCATAGATCAGGAAGGAACTTACGCATTGCCGGAAGCGCAGATAGACAGATTTATGCTGAGGGTAAAAGTGGGATATCCTGGATTTAATGAGGAGAAAGAAATCATGAAGAGAATGGCTAGAACTGGCAATCTACCAGGCGTAAAGCCTATTCTCCAGCGATCAGATATATTAGAGATTCGCAGGCTGATAGACCAGATTCAGGTCGCAGAGCAATTAGAAGATTATATGGTCCATTTGGTTATGGCTAGTCGGGACCCATCTCAATATGGTTTGCATGATCTGGCAGAGTATATAGAGTTTGGGGCTTCTCCGAGAGCTACTATGGCCCTTCACCTGGGAGCCAGAGCGCATGCCTTCCTTCACGGACGTTCGTATGCCTTACCGGAGGATGTGAAAGCCATAGCGCAGGAGGTATTAGGGCATAGGATTATCCTCAATTTTGAGGCGGAAGCAGAGGAAATAAGTACAGATCAATGTGTGGAAGCTCTCCTCCAGCACGTTCCTATCTAAAAAATGCCATTTCCCATTTGCTGAAATACTTTTTTTTCTATCTTTGCAGTCCCTTCAGAATAGTTGGGGCATATATAAAGACATGCACTCGTAGCTCAACTGGATAGAGCACCTGACTACGGATCAGGAGGTTGAGGGTTCGAATCCTTCCGAGTGTACAGAAGGTAGCTTCAGGCTACCTTTCCTTTTTTTAGCATCTCTACTGTTTATCCCCGAGCTTAACTAACTCAGAAATAGTTACAAACTGATATCCCTCTTTAAGGAGATTCTCGCCTATTATCTTTACAGCTTCCACAGATCCCATTCTGGACTTCTGGGATTCTCCACCCTTAGCATCTCCATCACCGTCATGTAGAACTATAATTTCCCCTGGTCCCATAGAGGAGAGGACTTTTTCTGCAATTACTGTTGGGGTTTGATCCTCCCAATCACTTCCATGAACCCTAGCCCCGACAGATAATAAGGAAAATTTTTCCAGGATCTTTTTGACTCCCACGCCCTGAACCAGGTAGGGAGGTCTAAATAGGGTAGGAGAGGTCCCTGTGATTTTTTCTATGAGCTCATTGGTCTCCTGAATTTCTTTCAGGGGGATTTCTTGAGAGAAGTGATAAAGAGCTTGGTGTTCCCATGCGTGGTTCCCTATTTCATGTCCTCGTTGAGAAGTTTCCAATAAAATGTCTGGATACAAAGCCACATGCTTCCCACTAGTAAAGAAGGTGGCTTTTATGTCAAGTGAATCCAGGACATCTAGTAATGCGGGCGTTGCCTCAGGATGGGGGCCATCATCAAAGGTAAGTGCCACAATCTTTTCTTCTGTTTCTAGGTTAAACAGTACATTTTTTAAGCTCCATGCTACAAATCCCCCAATTACGGAAAGAAGGATAAAGAATATTATTGCTGTGAGAATTAAGGCCTTTTTCATTCTGATTGACTAATTCTATACCTTTAAATAGAGTAATTTTAGGAATTGAGTACTGTGAAGACCAACCCACTTAAACGCCTACATGTCAAAAAAGGAGAATTCCTTCAGAGAGGAGGAGAATTAAATACGAAAGTATACCGCGTCCATTCCGGTTTATTAAGGAGTTTCTGTGTGGATGAGAAGGGTAGAGAACACATCTTTATGTTCGCTCCTGAAGGGTGGATCATAGCGGATAGCACACCACCTGACGTTCCTTCTTCTTTATACATAGAAGCTTTGGAAGACTCACTTGTGGTGGTATCAGAAAAGAGATTAGATGTAAAAACCATTGATTTTAAGCGGATAGTAAGGAGAATGGAAGCTCTCCAATACAGGGTCATCATGTTAATGAGTTCTTCTGCCCTTGAGCGATATGAAGATTTTGTCAAAACTTATCCGGATATAGTTCAAAGAGTTTCTCAGAAGATGATAGCTTCCTATTTAGGGATAACTCCACAAGCACTGAGCAAGGTGAAGAGAGAACTATATGAAAGGCGTTCAAAAGGTCTATAAAGAAGAAAATTAGGTAATACTGTAGATACTTTCA
>JBCDBC010001193.1:0-2047 GCA_039184535.1 Bacteroidota bacterium
GTTCCGTTAACTTATCTGGCCAGGGTTTTACGGGAGGCGAAGATAACAGAGATTTCTACACTCAGCATTCTCATTCTTCCACCGTTGAAGTTCTCAATGTCCGGGTTGGGATTCTTCAGCACATTACTGACACCTACATGATAGTACAGACCAGTATTTATGTATCCAAAGTTGGAGGTAAAGCTTACTGCGGCTCCGAAGGGTAGATGAAAATAAATGTCGTTAATCTCTTTATCAGGGGTGTCCTGGAACCCACTCGCATTCCATCTGTACCCAAGCACAGCTCCTATTCTGGGATGAAACACCCCAAAACGAGGACCAGCTTTCAGATCTATTTCTACTGCTCCTAGCCCACTTTGTCTGTCTTCATCAAAGTCTTCCATAATCACAGGAATCCCATTTCCTCCTGGATCCTTATACAGCACATTCATCCCTAGTTCCACCCCGCTCCTCTCTTTGTACTGGCTCCAGAATACACCCAATCCACCGGAAGAGAACCAGCTATCAATTAATCCGAAGTCATTAGCCTGATGGAAGTAATGGAAGTTACCCACGTACCTGATCCCTATTCCATTCTGAGCTTGAGTGGAAGAAATAAGTAGACAAATAAAACAAATGCTCAGGAATGATCCTGGCTTAACGATGGAGATAAAAGCATCCTGGAGATTATGTAGCAAGTTCATATGTTTTAACGGATTCTGGACCCTTTGGGATCATAGGCCACTGTGAGTTCAAAGTTAAGCGCTCTTAATCTTCCCTGACCATTTCTGTTGCCAGAGCCTTTGACCACATTACTGATCCCCAGATAATAAGACGCCCCAAAGCCCACAGACCCGAAATTTGTGGGTAAATCAAGTGAAAATCCAAAGGGAAGGGCGAAGTAGGTATTATTAATAGCACCCTGTCCACTGGTTTGGAAACCTTCTGTTTGAAGACGATAGCCTATTACATATCCTATCTTGGGGTTAAAGATGCCTATGCTGGGTCCTGCTCTGAAGTGTGCTTCTACAGCCGTGAGGCCTACTCTTTGGGTATCATTAAAGTCCTGCATGACCAGGGGAAGATTAGGGAAGAATCCATTGTCATTTGCAGACTTATGGATGAGGTTGATTCCGGCTTCTATTCTACTCTCTGTCTGGTAGCGCGCCACGAAAAAACCTAGTACACCTGTAGAGAAAAAGTCTTCTGCCAAGCCTAAGGCTTGGGCATCAGGGAAATAGTTAAAATTAGAGGCAAACCTAATCCCCAGCTCAGTTTGTGCGAGAACCTGAGGAAGCAGCATACACCAAATTATGAAGAGTCCTAATACTCTCATAGGAAGTAAGTGACAGTGTGGTAAAGAAAAGCGCGAAAAGCTTGAATTGACAAGTTTACAATTAGGTAGTGGCTCCAGTCATAAAGAAAAGTAGTATGCTCTTGTATAAATCTAATATACTAAAAACTTCATATGCACCAATGCTAAAAATTTACACCCTCCCGATAAGCCAGCACAATCAACTAGTTTTCAAATACTTAGGGGCTATTTTATGCATAAATTCAACTGCTGCTTCCTGATCATTCGGGATGATCCCTTCTAAAATAGCCTCACGAATCTCATTTTTGATCTGCCCTACTTCCCTTCCCGGACCTATTTTAAACGCCTCCATGATCATAATTCCGTCTACCGGAGGCTGCCAGTTTCTTAAATGGTCACGTTCCTCCACTTCTCTGATTCGTTCTTCCAGCTTTTCATAATTAGACAGGAACTGCTTTACCTTCCGCTCATTTCTGGAGGTGATATCACATCTACAGAAATCCAGTAGATCATCTAGGTCTTCTCCAGCCTCCACTATTAGTCTTCTGATGGCACTGTCACTCACCTCCTCATTAACCAGGGCTATAGGTCGCTGATGAAGCTTGACCAGTTTCTGTACGTACTTCATCTTTTCATTCAAAGGAAGCTTAAGTCTCCTGAAAATCTTAGGCACCATACGAGCCCCTTTATCCTCATGCCCATGAAAGGTCCATCCCAGTTGGTTGTCATAGCGCTTAGTTAGGGGTTTGGCTA
>JBCDBC010001194.1:0-2044 GCA_039184535.1 Bacteroidota bacterium
GCGTGTTCTGTGCTCTTTTTGTAAAAGGAAGCTGTAAATATATTTCCTGAAATGATACTTAGCTAAGAATTATGAGGGGAGAAAGAAAAAATTTTGATGCTGATGGATCTCTGGAGAAAAGCTTAGCAGTTCTTTTCCATTAAATACCTTACAAGTATATCCCAGCTCTTCTAACAGGCTGAAAACCTTCTGTCGGTTTTCATTGTCCCATAGCTCGCAGTATATAAGGGGTTTATACTTAGCTAGAAGTGTCCTCCCTCCCCTTAGCACAAAGAACTCATAGTTCTCCACATCCATCTTAATGGCAGCTATAGGCCTGTTTGAGAATTCTTCCATCTCATCCAACGCCTTCTGTTCTACTTCATAAGAATGGACTTCTGTATCATACAAGCCAGTGGGTTCTGAGGATACGTGACTTAAGCCCTGCATGCGTACCCCTTGCATCACTGGCATGCTGATCTGGACGGTATCCGCCTTATCTCCCAAGGCAATGGGAAGTATGCTTACATTCTCCAAATGGAAGTGCTGGACCATTCTTCGGAGGGTATTCAGGTTTTCTGGCACTGGTTCTATGGCAAACACATGACCCTTCTTACAGGTCTTAGCCAAAAGGCTGGTCATCACACCTATATTAGCCCCAATGTCCAGTACCGTATCTTCTGGCTTGAGCAGGGTGAGAAAATGCATAAAGTGGCCTTCCTTCCGGTCCCATCGTAGCTTTGCCCGAATAAATAGGGCAAAGATGAACAGGTAACGTTCAAACCCGAGCAGTCTTTGAAGAACAAACTGTATGGCTTTTTTCATGTCCAGCTTACACTAAGGCTTTCTGCCAAAGATGCGATTTACGATAAAAGAAGGAAATAGTACAAATCGATTAAATACCTTCTCGGGCGTACGCATTATAAAATTTCATAGGCCCATATGAGCTTAAAACCACTATTTTTATGTTCACGGCTTATAAATTCCCAAAGATGGGATTAAAAAATATGCCAATACAGCCTGGAATCAGCGTTTAGAAATTATAATGCGTAAGCCCTAAATACCTTCCCACTCTTACAAACGTTATATGGCTAAATGCTATACCTTCCCTACTGTTTTTTGACATCATTTGGGGTAATCAATATTTTAGCGCTTCCGAATCTGATAATAACATGAAGTATTTTTCACTGCTCACCCTATTGACGATTTCTTTTGTCTGTTTACATGCCCAGACGGAACGAGAATTATTGAAGCGCGGCATAGCCTACCTGTCAAAAAAGGAGTTCGCTCTAGCGGAAATGGATTTCTCCATGGTCATCCAACTCAACCCCTCTAACGATGCAGCCTATTTTAACAGAGGAGTAGCCAGACAGGAACAAGGGAAACATCCTGATGCTGTTCAGGACTTTAGCACAGCTCTGGACATCAACCCCCTAAATCCAGAAGCCTTCTTTAATCGTGGAAATAACAGACTGGCATTACAGGACTATATGGGTGCCATGGCTGATTTTAATATAGCCATTAAGGCCAAACCCAAGGAAGTAAAATTCTATCTGGGTAGGTCAGCCACCAAGAGTTCTCTGCAGGATTATAGAGGCGCTATCTCCGACCTGCTCTCAGCCATCAAATTAAGGCCTAAGGATGTGAGTCTGTACTATGCAAAAGCAGAAAATCACATCAGCCTGAAACAGTTTCAGGAAGCCATCAAGGACCTGGACAAGGTCATCAGCCTCAGACCTAATGATGCCAAGGCTTATCATGCCAGGGCCACTATCAAGTTTGAAGCGGAAGACAAGGAAGGGGCTTGTATGGACTGGAGTAAGGCAGGTGAATTAGGAGATGTCAGTGCCTATACTTCTATCCGTGAGAAATGTAACAATTGATTTCCATCCTGAAAGATAATTCCCTACCTTTGCAGGCCATATCAATAATGATATAGTTATTATGCCAAAAATGAAATCCAATTCAGGGGCTTCAAAGCGTTTTAAGAAAACCGCCTCTGGAAAGATCAGGAGAAAGAATGCTTTTAAGAATCACATCCTGACAAAGAAGACCAAGAAGCAGA